>NZ_NDIO01000015.1:0-19919 GCF_002241085.1 Vibrio sp. V03_P4A6T147 | reverse complement strand
ATAGATAAATAGAATTTAAAATTAAAGATATAAAAATTAAATTCATTAAAACCATAAAGAGCGTTAACCACGGGAAATAAAGTGATTACCCTCATTAAACCTTTTCGGCTTAATTTAGATAATAAAGTCAGAAAAAATAGGTGAGGAAGCCGATCATGGTAGATATTTACACCTTCTCGCGAGTTTCAAGCAAGAATAAAACCAAGCTCTTGCAGATCAAAGAGTTTCTCTGCCAGCATCAGCTCACGGTTGATGAGGATGTTGAGCATTTTGTGGTGGCTTACGGTACAAACCAAATCATCGCTTGCGGTGGAATTGCGGGGCATGTGTTGAAGTCCATCGCGGTTTCTCCTGCGCTGCAAGGGACCGGTTTTGCGCTCAAATTGATGACCGAATTAACCAACTTCGCTTATGAAATAGGGTGTTTTTCACTATTTCTATTCACTAAGCCGACCAATGTAGATTTATTCCGACAGTGCGGTTTTTTCTTAGTCGATAAAGTCGAACCGCATATTGCTTTATTAGAAAATAGCCCAAATCGTCTTGCAGTTTATTGCAAACAGTTGCAGTTATTAAAAATGTCTGGGCGTAAAATTGGCAGTGTTGTGATGAATGCCAATCCATTTACCTTAGGTCATCAATATTTAATTGAACAAGCCTGTGAACAATGTGATTGGGTGCATTTATTTGTGGTAAAAGCAGAGAATAAAGATTTCTCTTACGCTGACCGTATGGCCATGATTAAGGCAGGCAGTAAACACTTATTGAATTTAACTATTCATTCTGGCTCGGATTATATTATTTCGCGCGCGACCTTCCCTAGTTATTTTATTAAAGATCAGCAAGTGGTCAATCAATCCCATACCGCGCTGGATTTAAGTATTTTCCGCCATTCAATCGCGCCAGCCCTTGGCATTACGCACCGCTTTGTCGGCAGTGAGCCGATTTGTACGGTGACGCGTAACTACAACCAAGCCATGCGCCGCTGGCTAGAAGAAGCGCACGATGTCAGTGCGCCGATCCAAGTAGTGGAAATTGAGCGCAGTCAGCAAGCCTCGCAGCCGATCTCCGCATCGCGCGTGCGTTACTTGCTCAAACAATTTGGCGTTGCCGCGATTGCCGATCTCGTGCCGAAAACGACTTATTCCTACCTTTGTCAGCATTATGCGGAACATTCGCTACAGGCCGCACCGCAACTGTTAGCGGTATGAGCGCAGTGCTGACACTGTTTTATCCAATAACTCATTAACAAGGTTGTACCCATGAAAATTGCCCATCCCGCCTTTGCGGGAACACTGGAGTCCAGTGATCTTCAGGTTCGGATTGAACCCAATAACGATGGCGGTATTGAACTGGTGTTAGACAGTACCGTCGAGCAGCAATTTGGTCATGCGATTCGTCAGGTCGTACTGCACACCCTCGACGCGATGCAAGTGTACGATGCGCTGGTCACCATCGAAGACAAAGGCGCACTGGATTGTGTGATCCGCGCGCGCGTACAGGCGGCGGTGATGCGCGCTTGTGAAGTTCAGAACATTGAGTGGAGCCAACTATCATGACCAAACTTCGTCGCAGTATGTTATTTGTGCCGGGCGCGAATGCCGCCATGCTCAGCAATACCTTTATCTATCAACCCGACTCCATCATGTTCGATCTGGAAGACTCGGTCGCGCTGCGTGAAAAAGACACCGCGCGGATGTTGGTGTTCCATGCGCTGCAACACCCTATGTATCAAGAGATGGAAACCGTGGTGCGGGTCAATCCGCTCGATTCTGAATTCGGCATCAAAGACCTTAATGCCGTGGTGCGTGGCGGAGCCAAAGTGGTGCGTCTGCCGAAAACCGATAACGCCAACGATGTAATTGAGATGGAAAAAGTCATCGAACAGATCGAGCGTGAATGCGGACGTGAAGTGGGTAGCACGCGCATGCTGGCCGCGATTGAAAGCGCGCAGGGCATTAACAACGCAGTCGAGATTGCCTTTAGCTCACGCCGCCTGATTGGGATTGCGCTTGGCGCGGAAGACTATGTACGCGATCTGCGCACGCAGCGTTCAGCAGAAGGGATTGAGCTGTTGTTTGCGCGCTGCTCCATTCTGCAAGCGGCACGTGCTGCTGGGATCATGGCGTTTGATACCGTCTATTCCGATGCCAATAACGAAGAGGGATTTTTGCGTGAAGCGGAGCACATTAAGCAGCTTGGCTTTGATGGCAAGTCTCTTATTAACCCACGCCAGATTGACTTGCTGCACAACGTGTTTGCCCCAACACAAAAAGAGGTCGATCACGCCATCGCAGTCATCGAAGCCGCTGAAGAAGCAGCAGAAAAAGGGCTGGGCGTGGTTTCCCTTAACGGCAAAATGGTTGATGGACCCATCATCGAACGCGCACGTTGGACACTGCAACGTGCTGAATCCGGCATCAAACACTAAAGGTCATCTCATGAGTATCAATACATTAAATAACCCTCTGTCTGTGCTGGAAGTGGAACGCTACGCGTTGACGGCTTACACCCAAGCGCACGCGATCACGCCGCATTTGCTGGATGAGTCAGCGAAAAAAAGCCGCAAAGTGAAAAGCTCGATCCGCGAAGCGATTGTCGATCTTGGCTTAAAAGATGGCATGACCATCTCTTTCCATCATGCGTTTCGTGGCGGCGATAAAACCGTCAATCTAGTGATGGACGTGATTGCCGAATTGGGGATTAAAAACCTCACGCTCGCCTCAAGCTCGCTCACCTCTTGTCATTCGCCTTTGATTGAACACATCAAAAACGGCGTAGTGAGCAAGATTTACACCTCAGGGATTCGTGGGGCGCTGGCTAATAGTATTTCTAATGGCTTGCTTGATGAGCCCGTGCATATTCACTCGCACGGTGGTCGCGTGCATTTGATCCAAAGCGGTGAGCTGTACATCGACATGGCGTTTATTGGCGTACCTTGTTGCGATGAGTTTGGCAACGCTAACGGCTTTAAAGGCAAATCCAATTGCGGCTCACTCGGCTATGCCAAAGTCGATGCCGAA
Organism: Vibrio sp. V03_P4A6T147; assembly: GCF_002241085.1. Taxonomy (NCBI): domain Bacteria; kingdom Pseudomonadati; phylum Pseudomonadota; class Gammaproteobacteria; order Vibrionales; family Vibrionaceae; genus Vibrio; species Vibrio sp. V03_P4A6T147. The sequence continues at coordinate 16,896 of NZ_NDIO01000015.1, read as the reverse complement.
CACGCTGAAAAAGTGGTGATGCTGACTGAAGCCATCGTCGGTTTCCCGAATTTCCCTGCATCGATTACTCAAGACCGCGTCGATGCGGTTGTGCAGGTGGCGGAAGTGGGCGACCCAAGCAAAATCGGTGGGGATGCCACGCGCATGACCACCAACCCACGCGAGCTTCTGATTGCCAAACGCGCTGCAGAAGTCATCGAGCATTCAGGCTATTTCTATGATGGTTTTTCAATGCAGACTGGTTCGGGCGGTGCATCGCTCGCGGTTGCGCGCTTTTTGAAAGAGAAGATGTTGCGCCAAAACATTCGCGCTTCTTTCGCTCTCGGTGGTATCACTGCGACTATGGTGGAAATGCATGAACAGGGACTGATTGATTACTTGCTCGATGTGCAGTGTTTCGATTCGGTGGCGGCGGGCTCGTTAGCGCGCAATCCACATCATCTCGAAATCTCTGCTAACGAATACGCCAACCCAAGCTCGAAGGGGGCGGCGGTGGATAGGCTCGATGTGGTTATCTTGAGTGCGTTGGAAATTGATACCCAGTTTAACGTTAACGTGATCACCGGCTCTGATGGGGTAATTCGCGGCGCATCCGGCGGTCATTGTGACACGGCGGCGGCGGCAAACTTATCGATTATTGTGGCGCCTTTGGTGCGTGGCCGCATTCCGACCGTGGTCGAGAAGGTCACTAACATCATCACCCCAGGAGCCACCATCGATGTGTTGGTGACGGATCAAGGTATCGCGGTAAACCCGAATCGTCCCGAACTGAAAGCGCGTTTCATCGCGGCGCAACTGCCCGTTGTCGAGATTGAAGCGTTGCAACAGCGTGCGGAGTTGCTGACGGGTAAACCCCAGCCGTTGCAATTTGAAGACAAAACCGTTGCCTTTGTTCACTACCGTGACGGTTCGATCATTGATGTTATCAAGCAGGTAAAAAGCCTATGAGTCACCATCCGGATCTTTCAGTCAGTCTGGACCAGCTACTTCTGCGTAAAGAAGTGCGGGTTCGGCAACAAGGTGAGTGGCTAAAACGCCATTCACTGCCTCTGGTTTCTTTCACGGTTAACATGCCGGGCGCGGTTAAGCTCAACGCTGCCAGCCAAACCGTGATGGATGCAGGTATGCGTGCCATTCAAGAACTGTGTCAGCAAACGGGCTGGCGGCAAGTGGCTTGTCAGCTGTTGGTGGAAAAAACGGGGCCGGAAGCCTTTGTGGTGATTCAGACTCCTTCAGCCAGCATGTTGAAAAAAGCCATGATGAAGATTGAACGCGAGCACCCGCTAGGGCGACTGATGGATCTGGATGTGCTTGATGTCGATGGGCATATTATCTCGCGCCAAGGTGCGCAGTTGCCAAGACGGCGCTGCTTGCTGTGTGAACGTGATGCGGTGATCTGTGCTCGCTCGCGGCAGCACGGTGTTGAGGCTTTGTTGGCTAAAATCGAGGAGATGGTTCATGACTATTCCTGCTGCGCTTGATCTTCTGCTTGAACTGCCTAGCCAAGCCTCTGGCACAAGTGGCACGAAAACGTTCAGCTTGCCTCGCTTAGTGGGGCATCTGGCTTATCATGCCATGATGTTAGAGGTGCATCTCACCCCTAAACCGGGTTTGGTGGATACTGCTAATAATGGCGCACACCGCGATATGGATCTCAACACTTTTATCGCCAGTGCCGAGGCGATTGCGCCTTATCTGCAATCTTTTGTCAGTGCAGGTTGGGAGAGCGCGGGAAATCCGGCCGCTCAGTTGCTGACCGCCTTGCGCCCGATTGGCATAGAAGCTGAGCAAGCCATGTTTGCTGCCACTCAAGGGGTGAACACCCATAAAGGGATGATTTTTATCTTGGGGCTTATTTGCGGCTCTGTGGGGTGGCTCAAAGCCAATCAACTCAAAATTGATGCGCAGCATATTGGCGAAACCATTCGCCAAGCTTGCCAGTTTTTGATTATTGATGAGCTAAAAGCGAAGCGTGAATCGGCTCCCAAAACGGCAGGCGAGCGAATTTATCGTCGGTACGGTTTAACCGGCGCACGCGGTGAAGCCGCTTCTGGCCTTGCGATGGTGATGCAACATGCGCTGCCAGCCTACCAAGCCTGTTTAACCAAAGGAGCCAGCACCGAGCAAGCCTTGTGGCATACCTTAATGGTGTTGATGGCCAACAATAACGACAGCAACCTCGCTGCTCGCGGTGGATTAGAAGGGCTGCATTTTGTGCAAGCGCAAGCGCAGCAACTGCTCGCCAAAGGTGGCTTTTTATATCAAGAAATTGAACAAGCTCTTACGGCGCTCGATAGCGCGATGATTGAAAAACACTTAAGCCCCGGCGGCAGTGCAGATCTATTAGCCGCTACTTGGTTAATTAATGAGTTAGCGCAATTGTTTCAAGTCCGTCACGAGTAATTTTGATTGTTAACTTTAAGATCGGAAATTCTTAAAAAGCAGCCATAACTGGACGCAATGTTGAATCGATATTTGAAATCAAGAGACTTTTGGGGTAAAGCACAATTCGTCATAGTATTCTCTCTCGTGCTGGAAAGTTACTCACCAGTTGGTTGAAAACAGAGGCAAAGACCTGAAATTTCCTGAAAAAAAAGCCCCTATTTACAGGGGCTTGGTAAGCTTAGAGAGACTCAAAAACCCTTATTCGATGTTTTGGATCTGCTCTCTCATTTGCTCAATCAGAACCTTAAGTTCAACGCCAGAGGCCGTGATGTCGGTGCTGATTGATTTCGAGGCTAACGTGTTCGATTCGCGGTTAAATTCTTGCATCATGAAATCGAGCTTACGGCCGCATGAGCCGCCTTTTTTGAGCACATTACGTGCTTCTTTGACATGCGAATCGAGGCGGTCTAACTCTTCGGCAACGTCTGATTTTTGTGCAAGTAAAATCAGCTCTTGCTCGACGCGCGTTGCATCAAGCTCAATCTTTGCTTCTTCAAACTTAGTCAATAGACGTTCACGTTGCCATTGCAGGATTTCTGGCATGCGTGCGCGCACTTTTACCACTTCTTCACTGATCGCCGTCAGGCGTTGTTCGATTAACGCCTTCATGTTGTCACCTTCACGGCCACGTGCGTCAATGAATTCAATGATTGCGTCATCAAAGCCTGCTAATAAGGCTTTATTAATGCTGTCCATGTCTTGTTCTGGCGTTTCCATTACGCCGGGCCACTGCATGATTTGAAATGGATTAATGCGGCTTAACTCGCCCGTCATGTGCATTACTTGGTTGGCGGCTTTAATCACTTGATTGGCGAGTGCTTCATTGATATTCAGCTCACTTTTAGCCGCAGGGTTTGCTTCATAACGTAAGTGACATTCTACTTTGCCGCGCGCTAAACGTTGGCGAAAGCGTTCACGCAGTACAGGCTCAAGACCACGAAATTGTTCCGGCAGGCGGAAGTAGGTTTCAAGATAACGTTGGTTTACCGAGCGGATTTCCCATACCGCAGTACCCCAATCACCTTTAACTTCTTTACGCGCGTACGCGGTCATGCTGTAAATCATTGATTTGTCCTTTGCTCACGAAGATGAAATATCAAACGAGAGGTATGTTAGCACTAGCTTCACGCGTGTACTAGGTTCACGCCAATGCAAAGGGTGACCAACCTAGCGTCAAGGCGGCTAATCCGCTATAATCTCGCCCCAATCGATTCCGTCTCACCCGATAAAAGGTAGATGCACTATGCGTCCAAATGACCGCGCGGCCGATCAAATTCGCCCAATTAAAATCACTCGCAACTACACTGCTTATGCTGAAGGGTCAGTATTGGTGGAATTTGGTAATACCAAAGTATTGTGTAATGCCACTGTCGAAGAGGGTGTTCCTCGCTGGTTGAAAGGTCAGGGTAAAGGTTGGGTTACTGCCGAATACGGCATGCTGCCACGTGCAACCCATTCACGGACTCGTCGTGAAGCGACCAACGGTAAGCAAGGTGGCCGCACCATGGAGATCCAACGTCTCATCGCTCGCAGCTTACGTGCTGTGGTGGATTTAGAGGCAATGCCAGAGGTGATGATCACGGTTGACTGTGACGTTATTCAAGCGGACGGCGGTACTCGCACTGCATCAATTACGGGCGCAAGTGTGGCACTAGCGGATGCGTTTGCTCATCTGGTTGCTAGCGGTAAATTGAAGAAGAATCCAATGAAAGGCCATGTTGCTGCTGTCTCAGTTGGCATCTTGGGTGAAAACATTTTATGTGATTTGGAATACGTGGAAGATTCTGCCGCCGACACTGATATGAATGTGGTGATGACTGAAAACGGTAAGATGATTGAAATTCAAGGCACCGCAGAGGGTGAACCGTTTAGCCATGAAGAGCTGATGGATTTACTGGCCGTTGCCAAGAAAGGCATCGCTGATATTGTTGAAGCGCAGAAAGCATCGTTATTAGATTGATCAAGTAGCTCCCAGTTGGGGGCTATTTTTTTGCCCGTTTTATTCATTGTATTGTTGTACGTGATGACCCCACCCTAACCCTCCCCTATAAGGGGAGGGAATGAAGGAAGTGTTCCTAATATCGCCCTTGAGGGGAGGGAATTCATCATCTTAGTACCTCCCCTTTTAGGGGAGGCAAGCACCATCTTAGTACCTCTCCTTTTTCGGGGGAGGTGAGCACCACTTTAGTACCTCCCCCTTTTAGGGGGAGGCTAGGAGGGGGTTGTTCTTGTTGGGAAAGAGAAATAAACCAAAGTGTATGAGTTAAGAGAGAGAAAATCATGAAAGCATACCAGCGTGAATTTATTGAATTTGCACTAGAAAAAGAAGTCTTGAAGTTTGGCGAGTTTACTTTGAAGTCTGGCCGAAAAAGCCCTTATTTCTTTAACGCTGGCTTGTTTAATACTGGCCGTGATTTAGCGCGCTTAGGGCGTTTTTATGCCGCTGCTTTGGTCGATTCTGGGATTGAGTTTGATGTGCTATTTGGACCTGCGTACAAAGGGATCCCCATTGCGACTACAACTGCAGTAGCGTTGGCTGATCATCATGATGTTGATACGCCGTATTGCTTTAACCGTAAAGAAGCGAAAGACCACGGTGAGGGCGGTAACTTGGTCGGTAGCGCATTAGAAGGGCGCATTATGCTGGTGGATGATGTCATTACAGCTGGTACTGCCATTCGTGAGTCGATGGAAATCATTCAAGCTAACGGTGCGGATCTTGCTGGTGTTTTGGTAGCAATTGACCGCCAAGAAAAAGGCAAAGGAGAGCTTTCTGCAATTCAAGAAGTCGAGCGTGATTTTGGTTGCGCGATCATCTCAATTGTTAGCCTGACCGATCTGGTTACTTACCTTGAAGAGAAAGGGGCAGATGCTAAGCACCTTGAGGCGGTAAAAGCGTATCGTGCTCAGTACGGAATTTAAGCATCAACTTATTTGCGAATCGTAGAGCCACTTATTGAAAAGTAAAAGCCCCGAGTTTGTCGCTCGGGGCTTGTTTTTCTACCGATTCATATTGATTACTATAATGTTAGTTATCGTAAACTTTTGATCCATCCCGTTGTGTTTTCAATAGCCATAAATTCCACATGTACTGTTCTGGGCGTGGTGTGACTAAATCTTCAATCGCCTTATTCATAGCGCGTGCATCTTGCTCTTCATCGCCCGTTGGAAAGTTTTCTAATGCAGGCAAAATATGCACTTCGTACTTACAGGTTTTATCGTTATAAGCAGGCAAAATTGGCACGACTTTCGCCTTTGATAGGCGCGCCATTTTACCAAAACCTTTTAACGTGGCTTTTTCAGTGCCAAAGAATGGAACAAAGACCGAGTTGGCCGGGCCAAAGTCTTCATCGGGCAGCCAGTAGCCTAAGTATCCATCTTTAATTGAACGTACAAACGGTTTTACCCCAGCATCACGTGCAAAAATACGCCCGCCATATTGCATGCGTTGGACGTGCATTAACCAATCACCGATAGGATTGCGCTGTGGCTTCATGATGGTGGTTACTTTATAGCCTTTTGCAGCAAGCATTACCGCAGGGTAATCGACCGCCCAAGCGTGAGGGGCGAGGATGATCACGTTCTCGCCAGCATCTAACAATGGCAATAAGTTCTCTTCACCAATCATGATGCCGCGTTGCTGATTGTGTTTCGTGGAACGAACCAAAAACTCCGAATAACCGAGCATGTATTGTGCTGCTTTGACAAAGGTTTCTTCCAAAATAGCCTGGTGTTCTTGCGGGGATTTTTCAGGAAAGCATTTTTCCAGATTCACTCTCGTGCGGCGTACAACACGGCCGTTTTTACGTACCGCAAAGGTGGATAATTTGCGTGCTAGCCTATCTCGCCATACGGGTGGCATAAAGGCGAACAGAGCGGCGAAGAAGATCCCAATCCAAGTTCCCCAATGTTTTGGGTGTAAAAAAGACCATTGGAATGTGGGGTTGTGCAAGTGTTTGTCTGTGCTGTTTTCGTTGTTGCTCATTGAAAGCAAAACCTTTTTCTAGTTATAAATAGCGAGAGTTAGTTAACGTTTCATCTGGCAAAGATTTAAAACGCTTATGCAGCCACATCCACTGTTCTGGTGCGCGTAGAATCACTTCTTCAATGTATTTATTCATGTAAGCGGCGGCGGCGGTCATGTCATCTTTTGGATAGTCGCCATCAATGGTTTTATCGGCGATGATTTCATATTTTCCATTGGCGTTTCGAAACCCTGAACCGGGCACAATCGCACATTGGCTAGTATAAGCCAGAATACTGGTGCCTGTGGTGGTACACGCTTCTTTGACCGCAAAGAAGGGAACAAACACCGATTTGTTATGGCCGTAATCTTGATCGGGTAGATAAAATAGGCGTTCGCCCTTTTTGAGTACGCGGATCATCTGTTTAATGTCGGTGCGGTAGATTAGTTTATTGCCATTGCGTGTGCGACCACGGTATTGGATAAATTCATACGCTGGGTTGCTGTGTGGGCGGTAAACACCATAGCCTTCAAGGCCTATTACACCAAAAGCACGTGCTGTAATTTCTAAATTTAACGCATGTACGCAACACAGCAGTGCGCCACGTTTTTCTTGTTTGAGTTGCAAAAGGGCACTGACATCTTTCACATCAAGCAGGCGAGCAAAACGCCAAGTCGGCCAAAACCAAGTAATTCCGGTTTCTATCAGCGCCATGCCAGTGTTTTTAAAGTTTTCGTTAACAATTTGCTCAATCTCACCTGCACTTTTCTCTGGAAAAGATAGCTGTAGATTACGCGTGGCAATGTGTACTCGCTTGTTAGCAAAGCGCATTCCAAACGCGCCCATGCTGCGTCCTATTTTTAGTAACGCAGAATAAGGAAGCAGGTTGACCATTAAAGCGAGTAGCCCAAAGCTAAGCCACACGCCCCAATATTTAGGGTGCAGTAGCGAGAGGGAAAACTCAGGTTTACCGTATTTTTCTTTGCTCATTACTCTTGATTCTTTCACTGATGATGATTCTTTGTCACGACGGTGGTGGTTTGTTTTTACTGAATCTGAGCGCTTAATAATGCCCAATACTCTTCAAAATTTGCCGTCGGTTGGTATTTAAAGTCAGATCGCACAAAGCGATTTAGGCTTCCTTCCACTTGGCCAAGTAGTTGAGCGGCTAAAATGCTTTCGTCGACGGGGAAGGATTTACCTTCACGCAGTTTACGTTCGCGAAGGATCTGACGTAGTGACGTTTCTATGCGTTCGAACAATTGGTTGATCCGTTCACGCAGTCGCTCATTTTCAAACATTAGAGCATGGCCGGATAAAATTCGTGTCAAGCCCGGGTTACGTTCCGAAAAAGCCAAGATAAGCTGTAGCACTAAGCGGATGCGGTTGAGTGTATCTTTCTCTTCATCCAAAATGCGATTAATCCGCGACATTAAAGACTCTTCAATAAACTCAATCAAGCCTTCAAACATCCGTGCTTTACTCGGGAAATGACGGTACAAAGCCGCTTCAGAAACGCCCACTTGTTTGGCTAGCTTTGCTGTGGTGATGCGTGATGCACCATCGTTAGATTCCAGCATTTCAGCGAGTGCTTGTAGAATCTCTTCACGACGATTGATTTTCTTATTGACGGCCATGACCCGATTTCCTTTTAGTTACCACATGCTTGTGAGCAAATATTTATACCCTTCAGATGGTTTGGGTATTGTCCATTAAGCGCAGTAGTTTAACGGACAGTTTTCGGACTGCGTAGCGTAAAAATGAAAATGATTGAACTGGGTGGTGATTTTACCACCCAATAAACGCTATGAACCCTAAAAGAAGCTTAGAACGTCTGTTTGTAGCCTACAGTTGACTCGCGATCAGTTGCATCAGCGCGTGAGCTAATGCAGATTTTGAACTCAAAGGTAATGCTTGCTCTCCACCTTGCCAATAAACGGTCAGCGCATTGTCGTTACTATTAAAGCCTTGGCCCGCAACAGAAACATCATTGGCGCAGATCATATCCAGTTTTTTGTTGAGCAGTTTAGCGCGGGCATATTTTTCAACTTGCTGCGTTTCAGCCGCAAAGCCTACCGTGAACGGGCGGTTTTCTTTCAGTGCAGCTACGCTGGCGACGATGTCGGGATTTTTGACCATGGTGATGAGCATGTGATCGCTCGCATCGGTTTTTTTGATCTTTTGATCGGCGACGATCTCAGGGCGATAGTCGGCTACGGCGGCGCAACTGATGAACACATCATGTGATTGCGCTTGCGCCATCACTTGCTGATGCATATCGCAGGCACTTTCCACATCAATACGTTGTACTTGTGGCGGTGTGAGCAAATTGACCGGGCCACTGATCAGAGTCACTTTCGCGCCCAATTGAGCGGCGGCCTGCGCAATCGCATACCCCATTTTGCCTGAACTGTGGTTACTGATATAGCGGACTGGATCGAGTGCTTCACGGGTTGGACCTGCGCTAATCAACAGTGACTTACCGGCGAGCAGTGTGTTGTTTGCCACCTCTGTTTGGAAAAAAAACTCGCAGTGCTCAACCAATTGCATTGGCTCAAGCATGCGGCCCGGGCCAACATCGCCACACGCCTGTTCACCAGCTGCTGGGCCCCAAATCATCATGCCTCGGCGTTTAAGCGTGGCAATATTCTCTTGTGTGGCGATATTGCGATACATCTGCTGATTCATTGCCGGCGAGATGGCCACTGGCGCATTGGTGGCTAAAATCAAAGTGGTGAGTAAATCATTACCCATCCCTGCGGCGACGCGCGCGATGAGATCCGCTGTCGCGGGAGCCAGTAGGACTAAGTCTGCCCATTTGGCAAGTTCAATATGGCCCATAGACGCTTCGGCGGCTGGGTCTAATAAGCTATCTGAAACTGGCCTGCCAGAGACGGCTTGCATGGTCAGTGGCGTTATAAACTCTTTTGCAGCGTGGGTCATCACCACTTGTACTTGAGCGCCTCGTTCAATCAAGCGACGCGTTAGCTCAGCACATTTATACGCAGCAATACCGCCGCTAATGCCGAGCAGAATCTTTTTTCCTGCCAGTGTTTGCATTGTCTTTTCCTCAAAAATTCTGCGCATTATGTTAGCACAACTCTCGCATCGAGTGACCTTATGATCCGCTCAATCCTTTCATATTGGACGAGTGTTTCTGCGTCTTTCATCACTTATCAATTACAAAAAACCATGAATCAAGCCTAAATAAAGAGAAGCAAAGTTGCAGGCTTGGCTATTTCTCTATGTTGTCTGAGTACCTTTAGCCCTAGGAGTGCTTAATGAGCCTCAAATCACTGCCCACAGAATCAATGCCACGCGAAAAATTGCTTGCTCGCGGTCCTCAGGCATTATCGGATGCTGAACTGCTGGCGATTTTCCTTCGTACTGGTACTCAAGGAATGAATGTACTCGCTCTCTCGGATCTGCTGCTGCGCGAGTTTGGATCACTTCGAGCGCTTTTTTCGGCCAACCAGCAAGAGTTTTGCCGCCATAAAGGGTTGGGCGAAGCCAAATACGTTCAATTGCAGGCGGTGCTTGAAATGACGCAGCGCTATTTGGCCGAAACGCTCAAACGAGGTGGCGCTTTGACTAGCCCAGAGCAAACCAAGCTTTATTTATCGAGTGTGCTACGCGATCGCCATCGAGAAGCCTTCTATATTCTGTTTTTGGATAATCAACACCGAGTGATCAGCGATGAAGTGCTGTTTGAGGGGACGATTGACGCGGCCAGCGTTTACCCTCGTGAGGTGGTTAAAAGAGCACTCCACCATAATGCAGCGGCATTAATATTGGCCCATAATCATCCGTCAGGCGTTGCTGAGCCTAGCCAAGCCGATCGCAGAATCACACGTCGATTAACCGATGCACTAGCGTTAGTGGACATCCGTATTTTGGACCATTTTGTGGTGGGCGATGGCGAGGTAATTTCTTTTGCAGAAAGAGGGTGGATTTGAATCACATTTTAGGTTGTGACTTAAGATTATTCTGGTATGATTCGCGCACTAAATTATCAACCTAAATCAGCTCTGCTTAAAAAAAGATCGCCAAATCCGTAAAAAGGATCTGTTCGGGTCTTGAGCAATGCATGTCAAGTTAGTATAATACGCGACCTTTGATAGCCTTGTATGGATTTTCCATAACGGTTTTTAACCTCAAACTTCTTAATACATCGAGAACGAGGTTCGGCCACCAAGGTTGATATCGAGCTGAAACGATTTGGAGAAGACATTCATGTCCCGAGTATGCCAAGTAACTGGTAAGCGTCCAATAACGGGTAACAACCGTTCACACGCACGAAATGCTACTAAGCGTCGTTTTCTGCCGAACCTACAAACTCATCGTTTCTGGGTAGAGAGCGAAAAACGTTTTGTTAAACTACGTCTAACTGCTAAAGGCATGCGTATCATCGATAAGAAAGGCATTGATGCTGTTCTTGTTGATATCCGTGCACGTGGCGAAAACGTTTAAGAGGAATTGAGCAATGGCTAAAGGCATTCGTGAGAAAATTCGACTAATATCTTCTGCAGGTACTGGTCACTTCTACACAACTGACAAGAACAAACGCAACATGCCAGGCAAATTTGAGATCAAGAAATTTGATCCAGTAGTTCGCCAGCACGTTCTTTACAAAGAAGGCAAAATCAAGTAATTGATTTTACGCTTTGTAAGCATTGAAAGACCCAGCTTTGGCTGGGTTTTTTATTGTCTGGAATTTGTACCCTGCAATGTCAGCTCTCACTATAATGTGCTAAGTTACTCAAAGATAAACTCTTAGGGATCACTTATGCGTATCAATCGCCGCCGTTGGAATAATATTCTTATCTTGGCTGTTATTGCTTTTATTGCCATTTTGAATTTACCCACAGTCATCAAAACTTATCTTATTGAACCGCCTGCTAGCCCTTATCCTTATGTGATTAATCCAAATGCACAGCTGCAAGCACTGCATTTTACTGACTGGTCACTTGAACTGAATCAAAACCGTTGGCGATCAAGCAAAGCAATTTCAGTTGCTCCTGAAATATTGGCACAACGCTGGCAGAGTTTAGTTGGTACTGAAGTTGATGATGCTACTTACGAGTCGCTTGCGTCTCTACTACGCAACCCACAAACCGTGGAGGTGTGGTATCAGGATCGCGAAGAGCCGCAAAGGATCACCTACTACCAAACCCCCCAGTTTTGGTTATTGAAAAATTGGCAAGAGAAATGGGTGGCACTTTCGGTAGAAGAAGCTTTTCTTTTTCCGAACTGAGCCTTTATTTCTCTTTGAGCGTTGAACAAACCAAGAACGAATAACCAATACCCAATAACGACGAATGAAGAATCGAGATGTATCATGCCTGAGTTACCCGAAGTTGAAGTAAGTAAAATGGGGATTAGCCCGCATCTAGTTGGGCAAACGATCCAGCAACTGACATTTCGCACGCCCAAATTACGTTGGGCCATCCCTCAAGAGCTGAAACAGTTAGAAGGGCAAGTGATCCGCAATATATCCCGCCGGGCCAAATATTTACTGATAGAGACCGATATTGGCAGTGCGATTGTTCACTTGGGAATGTCAGGTTCATTACGAGTATTGGAGTGTGATTTTCCTGCAGGTAAGCATGATCACGTTGATCTGCGATTAACTAATGGCAAGGTACTGCGCTACCACGATCCACGTCGATTTGGCGCTTGGCTATGGTGCGAGCAAGGAGAAAGCCACTCGGTGTTGAGTAATATCGGTCCTGAGCCATTAACCGATGATTTTGATGCAGATTACATTGCGCAAAAAGCGAACAGCAAACGTATCGCTGTTAAGCAATTTATTATGGAAAATAAAGTGGTGGTTGGCGTAGGCAATATCTACGCGAGTGAATCACTGTTTAATGCGCGAATTCTCCCCACTCGGCCTGCTCATTCGCTGACACTGACTGAATGGAATTGCCTCGTGCGAGAAATCAAATCAGTCTTAGCAACGGCGATTCAACAAGGTGGCACAACCTTAAAAGATTTTGCACAAGCGGATGGCAAACCGGGCTATTTTGCTCAAGAGCTTAATGTGTATGGCAAAGCGCAGCAGCCTTGCCCTGCGTGTGGGCAAGCAATTGAAGCGCTGAAAATTGGTCAGCGTAACACCTTTTTCTGCTCTGCTTGCCAAAAATAAGGTACGTCCTAAAGGCTATATTTTCTTGCCATGCAAGGCGTTAGCGACAATGTCAGGAACAAATTGATCAACTTCTCCACCATGAATCGCCACTTCTCGCACAATGGTGGAGGAGATAAACGCATGCTCCTCTGATGGCGTAAGAAACACACTTTCCAGCCCCGGCATCAAACGGCGGTACATGTTGGTCAAACCAAATTCATACTCGAAGTCAACCGTAGTACGCAAACCGCGGATCAGCACATTGGCTTTTTCATCACGCGCAAAATCGACCATTAGCCCAGCAAATCCTTTGGCAGTGACATTCTCTAAATGTTGAGTGACGGCGCTGGCAAAGGCGACCCGCTCTTGCAGAGTAAACATGGTATTTTTGCTTGGGCTGGCGGCGACGGCGATGATCACTTCATCAAACATATTGGCGGCGCGTTCGATCAGATCCAAATGACCATTGGTGATGGGGTCAAAAGTGCCGGGATAAATCACACGCGAAATTCTTTTTTGGCTCACATTGGAAGGCTCATATTGGTTAACTGGCACTGATATTAACAAAAAGACTCAAAATTACCTATTGAACTCGGTATGATGTAGCCCGCATTAAACTGTGACACTTAGCGAGTGAGAGAAGAGACGATGAACAAGTTGTTGGTGATCCGTAACGATAAAATTGGTGATTTCATGCTGGCTTGGCCAAGTTTTGCGATGCTAAAAGCCTCGTTGCCAGATTGCCATATTACCGCGTTAGTCCCCAGCTATACCGTCGCGCTGGCCGAGCTTTGCCCGTGGATTGATGCGGTGATGGTTGACCCAACGGAAAATGCGTCCTCTGCGCAGAAAAAACAATGCATTCAAGCGATTAAACAGCAACACTTTGATGCCTCGATCAACCTCTTCTCGACCACTTACAATGCACTATTAGTTTGGAAATCTCGTATTCCTTATCGTTTAGCGCCGGCGACTAAATTCGCTCAAATTTTTTACAACAAACGAATTAAGCAAAAACGCTCTCAATCAGCCAAACCAGAATATGAGTATAACTTAGATTTGGTACGCGCTTTTTTGCATGATATTGGCAAAGAGGTTGTCGAGCCGAGCGCACCTTATTTGCAATTTGACCAAGCGATACTTGCTGAACAAAAAAGCAAGCTGGCTACGCAACTTCATCTCGATATAAGTAAACCGTGGGTGTTTGTTCATGCCGGAAGCGGCGGTTCGGCGAATAATTTGTCGCTAGAGCAATACACGCAGTTAGTGATGGGGATTGATAGCAAGCAAGAAATTATCCTCACCGCCGGGCCGGGAGAAGAGGTGAAAGCCGCGCAGTTAAAAGCTTTGATTGAAGAAAAGGGCGGGCGAGCGGCACTGTATGATAAAAATGAAGGGCTTGTTGATTTCTCACGCTCGATTGCTTGCGCTGATATTTTTATTGCAGGTTCAACAGGGCCTTTGCATATCGCTGCTGCGATTGATGTGCCCACAGTTGGCTTTTTCCCCGCCAAACGTTCAGCCACGCCACTGCGTTGGCGACCATTGAATTCACAAGGTCGCCATATCGCTTTTTGTCCACCACAAGCAAAAGACAAAGAAACTCAGGCCGATATGAGTCGCATTGATATTAATGCGGTATTAGCTGAACTTAACCCTTGGGCGGCTCAGTACTGGTTCTAACCCATAAATCGGCGTATTTAACAAAGGTTGAGTGCGCTGATAATAAAGAAAGCAAGAAGCCTTGCTTACCGTCTAAAAAGCCTGCTTTTAAAACGTACATTTTCAAAAAGCAGCCAAACGCATGAAAAATACCTTGGCTAATGCTGCTTTTCTTACCACGTTTTTCTCGTTGCTCTGCCCATGCCTTGGCATAACCTGCGGATTTAACTAAATAATGATGAATATCGTTATAGGTGTAGTGAATCGCATCACCTGCAAGATTCTCGACTTTCATGCCATCAGCGACTTCGACTTTTTCATGCACCAAAGCCTCGTTATATTGCGTTAATTGAGTTGGGTAGAGGCGCAACACGCGATCAGGATACCAACCACAGTGGCGAATATAGCGGCCAAAAACCCAACTTAAACGGGCAAATTGATACAGTGTATTGGGTTTATTAGCGGTGACCGCTCGCTGAATGCTATCTTTTAACTCTTTGGTCACGCGTTCATCGGCATCTAGCCACAACACATAGTCAGACTCGACATACGACTGCGCTAAGCGGCGCTGTGGGCCAAACCCAGGCCACTGCGAATTAACAAAAAACTTGTCAGTATAACGGCGCGCAATCTCTTCGGTATTATCACTGCTACCTGAATCTAAGACGACGATTTCATCTACCCATTGGTGAACGGTTTCCAAGCAAGCTTGCAGATGTTGTGCTTCATTTTTAACGATCAGCGCAACGGCTAAAGTAGGTTTGCTCACATTCATTCCTCGGATATTGGGTTTAGCTGAAAATCAGCCGTTATCTTATCAAACATTTGGATAACATGGCTTGCTTGAATGCGCTGCATCGCTTGTTCATCTTTGATGCGAGTACGCCAACTGACTTGCTCTTTCGTTTTTCCTGTTTCGGCAAACAGTGCTTCTTCATAAGCCGACACCACATAATCACGATATTGATAAGGCCCTGTGCGCTGCGGATTATGGTGGGCGTACAAGCCGATAACGGGAGTATTCATTGCATTGGCCATGTGCGCTGGGCCTGTATCTGGCGCTATCACTAAATCGGCTAAGTCGAGCAGTGCCAACATCTCTTTAAGCTGGCTTTTACCAACGACATTGAGTACCGGCTGAGTAAGTTTACTCGCTATTTCGGCTGCTAGATCAACTTCAATTTGCGCAGGGCTACCGGCTAAAATGATATGCCAACCAAGTTGTTGAGCATGCGTTATCACTTCTACATAGCCTTCAGCGGTCCAATTTTTATAAGCCTTACTCGCGGCAGGAACCACGACTAAATTACGCTTTGAATGTGCAAGTTGCTGCTTGGCCCATTGATGATCGGAATCCGAATAAGTGAGTGACCACTTAGGTTCTAGTTCTTTGATTCCAAGGCACTTTGCAAACGCGAGTAAGCCATCTAATACATGAGGTGTTTGAGGCGATATCACTTTTACATTGGTAAATAGATGCTGGAAATCTTGGCTGCGGGCGGCATCAAAACCGAGTTTATATTTAGCTTTAATACCCAGTGTGGCAATACTGGCACGAAAGGCATACTGCATATGCAAAAGCGCATCGAAGGATTGCCCTTTAAGTTCTGCCCACAGTTTTTGATATGCTTTCCATCCCTGTTTTTTGTCGAATATAACCACGTTTACATTAGGCAAATCAGTGAGTAACTGCGCTTCCAGTTTTCCAGTGATCCACGTGATATGAGTTTCAGGCCATTGGTGTTGAATTGCTTGCACGGCGGCCACTGCATTGCACACATCGCCAATCGCCGACAGACGCAACACACAAATTGAGCGCGGAGCAGAAGAAAAAAGAGCCATAAGTGACATCGGTATAGAGAAAGTTAGTAAGAATTATGCAGATAGCGCCGATAAATGTAAAATACCAAACAAGCATGATGAAGCACATTCAATCTCGTCATTAAAAAGTGAAACGATGAAAACGCTGAAAAAAGAGAATCAAACAATTTGGTATGACGAGCATTTGCTAGTTGAAGATCCGCTCCGCTGTTTTAACCCTGAGTTTTGGCTGCAGGCTGGTAGCGTCACAGGTAGTGCAACGGGACGCGGCACGACATGGTTTGTAAAAGCTGAAAAAATAGAAGCAGCACTACGCCACTATAAGCGTGGTGGATTGTTCGGTAAGTTAGTAAGTGATCACTACTTTTTTTCTGGTTGGCAGAAAACGCGCAGTTTCCAAGAATTTGAATTGCTCAATACTCTGAGAGAGTCTGGGGTAAATGTTCCACGCCCGATTGCAGCGCGAGCAGTAAAGCGCACTTTTTGTTATCAGGCCGATTTACTCAGCGAAAAAATCCCGAATGCCCGCGATCTGGTGTCTATTTTACAAGAACGTCCATTACCGACTGAAATGTATGAAAAAATAGGTCGAGAAATCCGCAAAATGCATGATGCACAAGTCAATCATACCGATCTCAATATCCATAACATCTTGATTGATGATCAAGAGAAGGTATGGATTATTGATTTTGATAAGTGTTGCCAGCAACAAGGCGAGAGCTGGAAGAAAGGAAATTTAGATAGATTGAAACGATCGTTTGAGAAAGAAGTTGTTAAAAGTAGTATCATCACAAAGTATGGTAGTGTTGATATTCTGTGTAATACAGCACGGCAATAGAATAATCACATTGAGTAAAAAAATGTTAAAAGCTT
>NZ_NDIO01000213.1:0-4771 GCF_002241085.1 Vibrio sp. V03_P4A6T147 | reverse complement strand
TTCCTCTTAATAAAATAGAACGTTCGTACTAATTCTAATTAAAAGTTTTTGATTTTATTAAGTATTTTATTTGGTTAAATAAAATTGCATCTGCGCTGTTGCAGCGCTCGTTCTTCTCGTCGCCAATCAGGCGAGCCGGCGTAATAACACGCTCAGTAAACACAGAATGGGCATGCTCTAATACTGCAATTTGCAAATTTGATTTTGCAAAATGAGGAACTGTGGAAGAATAGCAACGCTATGAGCAACTTCAATGGATTGATATGACAACGATTATCGAACAACTTTTGTTTTCGGCCTCAATTACAGGGCCTATCTGTTTGATGTTAGTACTGGGCGTTGTACTAAAGCGAACGGGGGTTATCAACGATAATTTCATCGATGTCGCGTCACGCATCGTATTCCAAGTCACCTTACCAGCCATGCTATTTCTTAGCATCGTCAAATCACAGCACGATTTTTCTTCCAGTGCAGCACTGATTGGCTATGGACTACTCGCTAATTTCCTATTTTTTCTTTTCACGACTTTTTTCACCAAAAAAGCGTTCCCACAACATCTGGATCACGGCGTGATCATCCAAGGCGGGTTTCGTGCGAATACCGCTATTATCGCTTTGGCTTATGTCGCAAATACTTATGGCGAACCTGGGTTAGCATTAGCGGCGATGTACGTTGCCGCAACCACTATCCTTTATAATATTCAAGCGGTGATAACACTCACGCCAAAAGGGGAGAGTTCAGGGCTCAAAGCCGCTGGAGTGATTGCCAAAACACTCACCAAAAACCCACTGATTATTGGTATTCTGCTCGGTGTTTTATGCTATTCCTTATCCCTTCCAATCCCGAAAATGGTCACTGATGCTGGCCAATACTTTGCCAATATGACACTACCATTAGCACTACTGTGTACTGGCGGCTCACTCAATATAGGTTCACTCAGAAGCGACAAAGCACCGACTTGGTTTGCCACTGCCCATAAGCTGATTCTCGCCCCGATATTGATCACATCGGGTGCGTTACTTTTTGGCTTTCGCGGGTTAGATCTCGGGCTAGTCTTTTTGATGAGTGCATCCCCTACCGCTGCGGCCAGTTATGTTATGGCTAGAGCTATGGGAGGAAATGCAACCTTAGCGGCCAACATCATTGCATTGACGACCGTATTTTCACTGTTTACTTGTACACTAGGCATCTTTCTGCTCGCGTCTCTGAACTTAATCTAACCGCCTTTTAATTCACTGCGGAAAGGTAAGTCAGGAAGGGCCATTCAAAAAAGAGCGAATCATTCCATCATGGAGACATCACTTTCTTTCAGTCCATGATTAAATAGCGTCAACAGTTGCTCACTTCGTTCACCCATTTTAGGGAACAACAGATAGTTATTATTGATGAGAAAAGGTTTGGGATGGTGCGTAATCATTTCTCGCCATTGCGGTAAGTATTTATCCAGAGTGTAATAACCGATATGAATTTCTTCTGGCATGAGATCAATCCGCTTTTTCGCCAGCCGTTCGAAGTTCTGTTTTGGATCATTGACTCGAGACATTTTTATTTGCTGCGTCTCTAACAATCTATCTAACTCGGCACCATAGCTGTAGGCAATGCCACCTCCTAAATGTAACCCCTTAAGATCATAGAGGCTTTCCCAGTGAAAGTCGGTTTCTTTATGGTGAAAAAACACGAAGCGTTCATCGCTCACCGCTTCGCTATAATAAAAATCTACCGTCCGCTCTTGGTTAAACATCCAAATAGCAGTTGCATCATAACGTCCAGCTTTGGCTTCGGCGTATGCTCTCGCCCATGGGAAAAAATGAAACTCAACTTCGTAGCCAGCATCCTTAAATGCTTTACGGATGATCTCAGCAACAAAACCATTATTTTCAAGATGTTGACCAATAAACGGCGGCCATTCACCCGCACTAATACGAATGATATGACTATTGTGTATTGAGGATGGCGCTGCCCATACGGGGATAGAAATCCATGATAGGATGAGACAGAACCAAACCTCATACCATCTTAAAGATTTCATTGCCGTACCTGAACATTGAGCAAACTTTTAAGAAACATAACAAAAACTAATAAAACAAAACGTATACATAATATATTTATGTTTTTATGCTAGTGCAGTTCTTAAACCCACTTTTTGTAACCAACACGACAAAAATAAGGCCACGTGCTACAACATCAATGAGGAAAGAACCATGATGAAATGGATAGTTGGTTTAAGCCTACTATTTAGCAATGTTGCTAGTTTGGCAGCGACTTCGGTCGATTGGTTACAGGTAAAATCAGAAGACGGCATTACGATCTACTCGCGATACCATAGCGATGGCTTAGTCCAAATACGGGCGCAAATGTTTGTACCCACCAGCTATTTCGCTTTTATGCGGCTATTAGATGACAGTGAACATGTACCAAACTGGATAGATAACGTGAGTAACAGCCGTGTGCTGAAAAAAATTTCAGATACCGAGAATATTGTTTACACCCAATTCTCGGCACCATGGCCAGCTAAAAACAGAGATATGGTGACTTATTCAAAATTTGAGATGCTACCTAATGGTTTAAGTTTAGACATAGTGGATGCCCTAAATTACTTGCCTGAACAACCGGGATACATCCGTATCACTCAAGTCAACGCACATTGGACGCTGCAAAAACTGACTAATGGTATGACTCACATCGATTATATTGCCTTCGCTAATCCAGGAGGTGCACTACCTAACTGGTTAGTGAACAAACTGTCCACTGACAGTGCCTTTACCACATTTGAAGGCTTGCGCCGAGAATTGGCCACCTATCAAACTTCACCCTGCCGTGAATGAATAGCATTCTTAACCCAATACTTGGCCAAAAGGAAGGTAAATAATATTCAGCACGATCAAGATAACCATCGCACTGAACGTTAGCTTCATACCACGAATCCGCCCTTTAAGTTGGTCACTTAAAATCGCTCTGGCATGTAAAATTCGGCCAACGATAAACGTAATACCCACCCCGTGGATCCACCATACGCTGGCACCATTAAACTCCAATAACCCCATTAAGATTAAAGTAATAGGAATGTATTCTGCGGCATTTCCTTGCGCGCTGCGAGCTAATTGCAGTGCTGGTACTCCACCATCGGCATATCTCACTTGGTTAGCCCGACGCTGTTTAATAACGTTAATCGCTAGCCACAAAAATAATACTGAAAGTATCGATGCATATAGAGCAGTAACCATGGTCATTCCTTTTCAAGTCAGTAGTGCCTCTATAGTAGTGCATCAAACACGTTCAGGTCACCACTCTGATTCAAAGCAATCTCTAGTGCTGGAGTGGCTTAATCTCCTGAGCCGAGTACACCTTATCCACTTTATCCCAAGGAATCGGGTCAATTGATACACCTGCGTCTTTTGCGCGTTGGTGAATACGCTCTAATGAAGAACCAGACTGCTTATACGTTTCCACACCAAAACCATTGCTATCGCGATCCATGACTTTATCTGGTGCCAATTCAGCTAAATAGATGGTCGTACCACAACCTCTTAACCAAACTTTGGCTTGCCCATTGGGCAGTAAACCAAACACGAATTCGGTGCGATAACAAACATTACCCAATGAACCATCTCTATTTTGGTAAAGACTTTTTTGTGCCATCAAACTTTTCACATCTTCAGATACAGTATATTTGGTGACATAAAACTGGGTGTTAATAAGTGAAACCCAGTACAAGTAAAGACTATCTGGTGGTAATTTAATCTTTACAACCTGCTCACCCTGCGTATTCATAGCAAAACTATGAACAGGCAACCCAAAACCATCATATTCAGGTAACCAACCTTGAACATTTTTTAGATCACTGATTCTCATAAACTGAGAAAAGGTATGCAAAGGAGATGTCCAGTTTTGCGCCTCATTTACTCCATAAGCTTGAGTCACTTTAACAGGGTAAAAAGAGGGCATAGAGACGCTAACACTCCATGCCTTCTCTGGTATTGGCCCCGCATACGATGAGCAGGCATTTAACAATGCCGTGATTAACAAAATAGATACACTTTTGAAATACATTTTACGTTCTGATCAAAGATTGTTAATTAAGAGATTTGATCTCTTCCATTGAATACACCTTATTTACTTTATCCCAAGGAATCGGGGCAATTGATACACCTGCGTCTTTTGCGCGTTGTTGTATATCATTTAGTAAAGAACCCTGTTTATATCTTTCTTCATCAAACCCATTACTATCACGATCCAATACTCTATCCGGTCCCAGCTCAGCTAAATAGATGATTTCACCACAGCCTCTTAGCCAAACCTTGGCTTGCCCATTGGGCAGTAAACCGAACACGAATTCGGTGCGATAGCAAACATTACCCAATGAACCATCTCGATTTTGGTAAAGACTTTTTCTTGCCATCAAACTTTTAACGTCTTCAGATACAGTATATTTGGTGACATAAAACTGGGTGTTAATAAGTGAAACCCAATACAAGTAAAGAGTATCGGGTGGTAGCTTAATTTGTACTACCTGCTTTTTCTGGTTCATTGCATAATCTTGGATTGGTAATCCGAAGCCATCGTATTCATGAAATCGTTTGTTGATATTCTCGAATGCACTAATCCTCATAAACTGAGAAAAAGTATGTAAAGGGGATGTCCAATCTTGCGCATCGTTCACCCCATAGGCTTGAGTAACACTGACAGGATAAAAAGTGGGCATAGAGATACTGACACTCCATGGCGTCTCCGGTATCGACCCAGCATACGATGAGCAAGCATTCAACAATGC
>NZ_NDIO01000101.1:0-4810 GCF_002241085.1 Vibrio sp. V03_P4A6T147 | reverse complement strand
TGTTTTGTTTTAAAAAATAACAAAATAATGAGTATTGTATTGAATGTGAGACGTACATTTTATGACGGGCCTGGCAAAACGCATTTTTTATATTAGTGTTCTGTCATTTATGCTACGCGTACGGTGTTTTTTATTGAGCTTTTGACAGGGTTCACGCATACTCAAATCCAACTACACACCTATTATATTCAGTAGCATTAAGGTCAAATTAGTGTCGGTTCTATCGGTTGTCGATATGTTGTCGTGGGCCACTTAGGTATTAGCCTTGAACCACTTATCTCGATCTAATGTACTTTGATGTGACTGCGTAGGCCTATTTACTAGTGGAGTATTTCATGGCTGAAGAAACCATTTTTAGCAAAATTATCCGTAAAGAAATTCCTGCAGATATCCTCTATCAAGATGATTTAGTTACCGCCTTTCGGGACATTAACCCTAGAGCGCCTAGCCATATTCTTATCATTCCCAATGCGTTTATTCCGACGACCAACGATGTTGAACCTGAGCATGAAGCGGCTATGGGACGTATGTTTACAGTGGCAAAAAAAATCGCTCAACAAGAAGGTATTGCACAAGATGGCTATCGCTTGATAGTGAATTGTAACGCTCATGGTGGCCAAGAGGTTTACCACATTCATATGCACTTGGTTGGTGGTCGCCCGTTGGGTCCGCTTTTGATGAGCTAATGCATGGGTCGCCCAGCCATTATTGGGCGCTCGATTGATACGATTAGAGTTAAATATGGAGTATTGAGTGAAGCGTTACGTGCGACATATTACGGTTTTTTTATCGCCTTTTTTTCTCAATGCCTGTGCTAATTTTTCTGCGGGGAACTTGTTTAGTCATTACAGTGCTCAAAATGACGCTGTCTATCAGTCAGTTAAATCTGGGCAGTATCAAGATGCGGAGAATGAACTTGCGGAATTTGTCGCGGGTGACATTCTGGACAATCTGGAAAAAGGGCGAGTCCATTTTCTTAACCAGAATTATGTAGACAGTAAGCGTAGTTTCGAATTGAGTGATTCTGCGGTTAAAATTCAACAAGATAAGGCATTGATTTCACTAAGTGATACGGCGACAAGTGTCGGTGCGTTGGCTGTGAATGATAACTTGATGGAATACGTTCTTGCGGATTATGAACTCGGTTTTTTACATCTTTATCTCGGTTTAAATTATTTACAACAGAATGATTTGGATGGAGCTCTGGTTGAGGTTCGGCGAGCGAATCAGGTACAAGAGCAAGCAAGGCAGGCTAGAGAAGCGGAACTTGAAAAGGCGCAAAAAGAGCTAAAATCACAAGGTGTGACACCAAACTTAGGCAGCGTACTAGCAAACTACCCTGATGCAGGAAAAGCTTTGCAGGCGGTGCAGAATGGTTACCTTTTTTACCTTTCTGCTTTGCTTTATGAAGCCTCTGGTGATCTTAACAGTGCCTATGTCGACTATCGACGCGCTTTGGCAGTCACTCCCGATAATATTGAGGTTATAGAGGGTACATTACGCGTTGCGAAACGATTAGGGATGAGAGAAGACCTAATCCAATTAGAGAAACGCTACGGGAAATCTCATTCACTGACTGCTTCTCAAGGTCGTGTGCTTATAATAGAAGAGCAGAGTGTGGTGAAAGCCTTAGATAGCTGGCGTCAATCTTTACCCTTGTATGACAGCAGAGGAAATGGTGCATTGTATTCTCTTGCCTTACCTTATTATCCGAATACACCCGCTGAATCATTTTCATCACTGAAGATGAATGACAAAGTACTCACTTCTCATTTTCTGACGGATGTGAATTTAATGGCAAGTCGAAACTTGTCTGAGAAAATGCCCTCTATAGTAATAAGGCAAGTGTTGAGAGTGCTGGCGAAAGATCAATTGCGCAAGGAAGCGGCCAAAGATGACAATGTTGGTAATTTAGTCTTCAACGTTTGGAATCTACTGACAGAGCAGCCCGATACGCGCAGTTGGCTAACGCTGCCAGGGCTGGTGCAAACGGCCAGTCTGCAAGTCAATGCAGGCGAGCAACAGATAAGGGTGGGAGAGCAAGAATATCAGTTTTCTGTACCGGAAAAAGGCACCACTTTGGTGTGGGTTTCTCGTCAGGGACGTCATTCAACCATCTGGCATAAACAACTAGGAAGATTGTAATGAAAAAGTGGATATTGGGACTGTTAGTCATATTCTCATTGATTGGATGTGCTGAAAATACCGCAGGATTAAGAGTTGATGGCGCTTCGCAAAAAGTGCTATTTGGCGACAATGTATTAGGTAATCGCTTGGTTGTTGAAGACATTGCAACTAACCAAGTGGATGGTCATACGAGGGGACTTGTACGTTTAGTGAGTCATTACCAAGGTGACCAAATTATCGAGTACCGTTTTTCTTGGTATGACGATGATGGGCTTGAAGTCAATAACAGACAAAGTCCTTGGAAACAAAAAATCATCAGTGGGATGGAGACGGTGTCGTTGTCGGAGATTTCTGTCAATCCAAATGGAAAACAGTTTCGCGTACAGATCCGTGGGTCAAATAATTAAATTGGGAAAGTAAGGAACCAATATGAACAAAAGTATTATCGCATTGCTAGGACTCGCTGTCATTTTGGGCGGCTGTTCAAATAAAGTCAGCTACGGAGATGCACAATCCGTTGAAACGACGACAGTTGATTTTGGTTCAACAGATTTACAAAAAATCGCGGGGGAAATGGTTGATAGCATGATGATGTCAGGTTCGGTAGCCGCGATTACCCGTGATTCTCGTCCTATCGTGTTTGTTGAGCGAATCAAAAATAAAACCAGTGAGCACATTGATACTGAATCTATCACTGACACCATCAGTACTAAGATGTTGAATTCAGGTAAGTTCCGCTTCGTCGACATGGATCGTGTAGAAGCCGTGCGCGAACAGCTCAATTTCCAAAATAATGATGAGTTGGTCAATCAAAGTACCGCCATTCAGTTTGGCAAAATGGTTGGCGCACAATATATGCTGTATGGCAACTTGTCGAGTATTGTGAAAAACGCAAGCAGTGATAAAGATGTATATTACAAAATGACGATGCGTTTAATGGATCTTCAAAGCGGCCTTATTGAATGGGCAGATGAAACCGAAATTCGTAAACAGCAGTCAAAAAGTTTACTCGGTTTTTAATCACAAAATTGAGTAATTGAGAGAAGAGGTCCTTATGGCGAGAATGTCTTGGCGTGAAGCTTGTCAGCTTGATCGTACCTTAACGTCGCTAGAAGGATTCTTCTCTACTCCCCCTGACTACGCACAAACGCTGACAGGGGGGTTAACAAACCGATGTTGGAAAATTGTCACGGAGGAACGCAGCTTTGTTTGGCGGCCTAATACTCCGATCACTCAAGCCTTTTCCATTTCGCGTTTTCAAGAATATCAAATTCTCTCTGCTATCGAATCTTCTCACTTAGGCCCCAAGCCACTTTCCATTAATGATCAAGGATTATTGGTTGAATGGATTGATGGCCAATCCCTTACTGGTGGTTTACCTTTCGATTCTCTATTAAAAACACAGATAAAGATCCATAATCTCAGTACAGCACGCATCCCAGTTGCCCCTTTCAGTTTTATCGCTCGGGTTGATCATTATTGGCTACAGCTCAAAGCTGAGTATAAAAGTGAGGACTTGTCGGCTTTATATCAACGTTGGCGCACCGCACCTAACCTTGCTGATGTTGGTCAGACTTTGTGTCACTTTGATTTGGCTGGCTACAATATGGTTAAAACCGATGAAGGTAACCGCGTGATCGATTGGGAATACGCCTCAATTGCCGACCCCCGACTCGACCTGGCTTTAAGCATTGATGTTGCAGAAGAAAAACCATTAGAGGCGGTCTACCGTTATTGTCAGTTGCGTGAGATTGTAGGGGTCGATGATTGGGTCGAAGGAGTGGTGGCTTGGCATCCAAGAGCAACAATGATGGCCATGTTATGGTATTTGTTAGCACATCAATTATGGGGTGATGACTATTATCGTCAACAAGCCGAACATCTAAAACGCACATTATGTAGCTAGGATCACTGTTTCGTCGTTTTGTTGCAGTAAATTAAGGTTAAAGTCTTTGAAACCACAATCTTCGTGGTAGATTAAAAACCTCAAGGAGTGGGGAGTTATTATGATTATTTATCTGCACGGTTTTGATTCAACAAGCCCAGGAAACCATGAAAAAGTACTGCAATTGCAATTTATTGACAGCGATGTCCGTTTTATTAACTACAGTACACAGCACCCAAAACACGATATGCAGCATCTTCTAAAAGAAGTGCATAAAGTGATTGAGCTGTCTGATGACCCACATCCGATTATTTGTGGCGTAGGCCTCGGCGGCTTCTGGTCTGAGCGGATTGGATTCTTATGCGGAATTAAGCAAGTGGTGTTTAATCCTAACTTGCATCCGGAAACAAACATGACTGGACGCATCGATCGCCCTGAAGAGTATGAAGATATTGCGACTAAGTGTGTTGAGCAATACAGGGTAAAAAATAAAGGACGCTGTTTAGTGATTTTATCTAAAGAAGATGAAATTCATGACAACAGCAAAACAGCAGCAGAGCTCGAAAACTACTACGATATCATTTGGGATGAAACCCAGAACCATAAGTTCAAGAAAATCTCACAGCATTTGCAAGCGATGAAGGCATTTAAAGAATCAAATTAAGCATCCGTGCATACATAGTTTCGACTGAACGACTCACAATTGTGAGTCGTTTTTTTATGGCCCAACACCTCTATATCTCGTAGTGAAATAGAGGAATTCTTTGGTTGCACCATGAGTTTTGCTCTATATAATGA
>NZ_NDIO01000411.1:0-4831 GCF_002241085.1 Vibrio sp. V03_P4A6T147 | reverse complement strand
TTTTTATCGATGAAAAACACCATCTAAGCTCTAAAAATTAGGTACCTAGTAACAAATGCGATCGCTTTGGTATAAAATGACCACTTTCTTCTGTTACTAAGATTAGGAACAATCGGCAATGGCTGAATACGTATATACCATGTCGCGGGTGAGTAAAATTGTCCCGCCTAAGCGTCAAATTCTCAAAGACATCTCTCTGAGCTTTTTCCCTGGAGCTAAAATCGGTGTTTTAGGTCTCAATGGTTCAGGTAAATCCACCCTGTTACGTATCATGGCTGGCATCGATACTGATATTGATGGGGAAGCACGCCCGCAAGCAGGATTGAAAGTCGGCTACTTGCCTCAAGAACCAGTACTGGATGAATCAAAAACCGTGCGTGAAGTGGTGGAAGAGGCTGTTTCTGATGTTGCTGGCGCACTAACTCGCCTCGATGCTGTTTATGCGGCATATGCAGAACCCGACGCCGATTTTGATGCGTTAGCCAAAGAGCAAGGTGAGCTCGAGGCTCTGATTCAAGCCAAAGATGGCCATAATTTAGAGAACGCTTTAGAACGTGCGGCCAATGCACTTCGTCTACCAGAATGGGATGCTAAAATCGCCGTTTTGTCTGGTGGTGAGCGCCGCCGTGTGGCGATCTGCCGTTTGCTACTTGAAAAGCCAGATATGCTGCTGCTTGACGAACCAACCAACCACTTAGACGCGGAATCTGTTGCTTGGCTAGAGCACTTCCTTGTCGACTATTCAGGCACAGTCGTCGCCATCACCCACGACCGTTACTTCCTTGATAATGCTGCTGGTTGGATTTTAGAACTTGACCGCGGTGAAGGCATTCCTTGGCAAGGTAACTACACCTCGTGGCTCGAACAGAAAGATGAACGCTTAAAGCAAGAATCATCTCAAGAGAGTGCTCGTCAAAAAACGATTGAAAAAGAGCTGGAATGGGTTCGTAAAAACCCGAAAGGCCGCCAAGCAAAATCCAAAGCACGTATGGCACGCTTTGAAGAACTTAATAATACTGAACATCAAAAACGTAATGAAACCAACGAACTCTTCATCCCGCCGGGCGAACGTTTAGGTGACAAAGTATTGGAAGTTCGTAACTTAACCAAATCGTTTGGTGATCGCGTACTGATTGATAATTTGTCATTTAGCATGCCGAAAGGGGCGATTGTCGGCATCATCGGTGCTAACGGTGCGGGTAAATCAACGCTGTTTAAAATGCTAAGTGGCGTAGAGCAACCAGATTCTGGTGAAATTGAATTGGGCGCAACCGTGAAATTAGCCTCGGTTGATCAGTTCCGTGACAGCATGAACGACAAAAATACCGTCTTCCAAGAGATCTCTGAAGGGGCGGATATTATCAAGATCAACAATTTTGAAATTCCTGCGCGTGCTTACTGCTCTCGCTTTAACTTCAAAGGCGTCGATCAACAAAAAGTGCTTGGTCAACTATCGGGCGGTGAGCGCAACCGTGTTCACTTAGCCAAATTGCTTAAAGCTGGCGGTAACGTCCTATTACTCGACGAACCAACCAACGATCTGGATGTTGAAACGCTACGCGCATTGGAAGAAGCGCTGCTGGAATTCCCTGGTTGCGCCATGGTTATCTCGCACGACCGTTGGTTCCTAGACCGTATTGCGACCCACATTCTGGACTACCGTGATGAAGGTGAAGTGAAATTCTATGAAGGCAACTACAGCGAATACACTGAGTGGTTAAAACAGACGTTGGGCGCTCAAGCGGCTGAACCACACCGCATTAAATACAAGCGTATGACCAAATAACTCTGTATTTGAAGTCTCTGGCCGCAATCTATTGCGGCCTTTTTGTTACTTGTACATCCTGCATCACACAACAAGATGCAGGATTCGCGACACTGCCTTCAATTAGGTCTAAACTTAATGGGTATAATTTTTCAATGATCGATACAGAGCCGAAGCTGGCACAGGTCAACGCTCAACAAGAGAGAGTACCATGATTGAAAGACGTCGCTTTTCACGCATCATCTATCAGATGCCTGCCACCTTATTGCAAGGTAAACATACCGTCACCACAACGATTCAAGATTTGTCGCTGCATGGACTATTGCTCTCATGCCCTGACGCGGACAAATTAGTGCTCAATGAAATGGCACAAGTCCATTTCACACTACCAGACAGCGATGTCACTATTAATCTAGTCGCCAAGTTGATCCACATTCAAAACAACATTATTCGTGTCAGCATCAATCACATTGATATTGAAAGTATTGGCCATTTGAAACGTTTAGTTGAATTGAACATGGGTGATGAAAGTTTGCTCCATCGCGAACTGGAATACTTGTCTGATTTAGGGGATGAACCGGAAGAATGAGCGGCGGCCGTATTCACAACAACCGCACTCGCCGTTCAGACAGCCTTAAACACGATGAATGGCATCGTTCGCTTGTTTTAACAAGTTTTGACTTTCAAGCATAAATTGTTGTGAATAACTGCCAAACCAATCACTCACTTTGCTAAAGTTTTCCACAAAAGCCTGCTTCTCACGCCCGTCAAGTAAGGTTAACGCCTCGCCAAAACAAGCATGAAAACGTTTTATCATCTCAACGTTCTCTTCCGATGAGAAAATGATATCGCCATACAAGTGAGGGTCTTGACCAAAAAGCCGTCCAACCATCGCCAGTTCTAAACGATAAATCGGTGAACTCAGCTGCAGTAATTTTTGGATATTCGGATTTTCTTTAGAAAGATGTAAACCGTATACAAATGAAGTGAAGTGACGCAGTGCTTGGATCAAGGTCATGCCGTGATCGTGTTCTGCGGCATCAATCTGGCACAAACTCGCTCCCCATATCGAAAACTGTTTTAGCAACCACTGATAACTCGCTTCTCCTCGCCCATCGCAATAGACGATCACTTGCTTGGCCATACTAGGGACATCTGGGCCAAACATTGGGTGTAATCCAACCACTGGGCCAGAGTGTGTTTTAAGCATCGCCTGTAGCGGCTTAGACTTAATCGATGTGAGGTCGCACAAAATACAATCGGCAGGCAAATGAGCAAGTTTTTCAATCACACCGACGGTTAAGTGAATAGGAACCGTCACCACAACCAAACCGGCATCATGCAGTATCTCATCGGCTTGATGCCAATCTTTACTGCCTAATACTTTCACCTGATAGCCCGACAGTTTGAACATACGGCCAAATAAGCCACCAAGTTGACCATGACCGCCAATAATCACCACAGAGCGCAGCTCTGGGTTTAAGCACTTAAAGCCAGAATCCTTTTCACTGGCATAAGATTCACGCATAGTACGGCGCAAAATATCTTCAATCAGTTGTGGCGGGACGCCTTTTCTTTCCGCTTCAGCGCGGCGAGAAGCCAGCATCGCCGCTTCTCGATCGGGAGCATAAATAGGTAGACCATGTCGGCTCTTGACTTCCCCCACCTTTTCAACCAAAGCTAATCGGCGTGCAAGCAGCTCGACCATTTGTTTATCGACAGCATCAATTTGATCACGTAATTCGTTAAGTTCAACAGCCATGGCACTTCCCTTTATTCACCTTTTTTTAGGCGATTTTCTAAGAACGGAACGAGCTCTTGATGAGCATGTCGTAATAGTGCCTCAGTTGATGGCCAATTAATACAGGCATCCGTAATCGATACACCGTATTCCATTTCGTTGCGAGGAAGGTCAGAAGATTGATTACCTTCATTGAGGTGACTTTCAATCATCAAACCAATAATAGACTGATTTCCTTCACGAATTTGATGAATCACATCTTCAGCGACTAACGGCTGACGACGGTAATCTTTACGTGAATTAGCATGGCTGCAGTCCACCATTAACGAGGCATCCAATTTATGTTTTGCCATCTCTTGCTCACACTCGGTGACCGACACTGAATCGTAGTTGGTTTGCTTACCGCCACGTAAAATGACATGTCCATTTGGGTTGCCTTGAGTGGTAAGTAAGGCCACTTGCCCTTCACTATTAATGCCCATAAAGCGGTGGCTGGATGATGCCGCCTGCATCGCATTGATTGCCGTTGCTAAATTGCCATCGGTGCCGTTTTTAAACCCAATCGGCATCGACAAACCACTGGCCATTTCTCGATGTGTTTGGGATTCCGTAGTGCGTGCACCAATCGCCGCCCAGCTGAATGTATCGGCTAAATATTGAGGGCTGATCGGATCAAGCGCTTCGGTCGCCAGAGGGATCTCCATCTCCGCTAGCTCAACTAACAATTGACGACCAACGTGTAAACCATGTTCGATATCAAAACTGCCATCAAGATGAGGATCGTTAATCAGACCTTTCCAGCCAACCGTTGTACGCGGCTTTTCAAAGTAAACACGCATGACAATGTACAGTTGATCACTCAACTGCTCTGAGAGTGATTTCAAGCGCTTTGCGTACTCTTTTGCCGCATCAATATCATGAATAGAGCAAGGACCGCACACCACCAGTAAACGGTGATCTTTTTTATGAATAATATTGGCAATTGTCTGACGAGAGTGTTGAATGAACTGGCGAGCTTGATGACTGAGCGGCAGCTTAGCTTTTAATTGTTCCGGAGTGATCAGCACTTGCTCATCACTGATGTTAATATTACTTAGTTCACTTTTTTGCATCTCATCACCTGTAATTATTTGTTTACACAAAATCTTATTGCATACCTAAACACCAATAAAAGACAAATTAACAGGCTTTAAAAACATTTCAAGTGTAAATTTAAAAAAACATAACATGTAAAAATAAAATTACACACGTATTTATCTTCTATTAAAGCAAAAAATATAAGCTGACGCGTATTTTATTCTCTCTATCTCACCTAAAATAGTGAG
>NZ_NDIO01000031.1:0-4845 GCF_002241085.1 Vibrio sp. V03_P4A6T147 | reverse complement strand
ACCAAGAGCTGCCGGCTCAAGCATATTATGCCCTCCAACTTTGCCTCCTAGCAAGCTTCCGCCCATAAAACAAATGTCAGCAGCTCCCATTAGTACTAGCATTTCTCCCATTGTGTCACCTAGGTACACCTGCACTTCTGGATCAAGTTCAGCCTTTGTTTCAGTTCGTCGCACACTAATAAATTGTGTTTTACACAACTCAAAAACAGCATTAAATCGCTCTGGATGGCGTGGGACAAGAATAAGCAATGCGTTAGGGTGCTCTTTAAGTACTTCAGCATGGGCTGCTAATACCTGTTCATCCTCACCTTGATGGGTGCTTGCCGCAATCCAAACTGGACGATTTCTCCCCAGATTAGATCTTAACTGCTGGCCTTTTTGTATGGTTGTTTGGTCTATATCGATATCAAACTTAATTGAGCCAGTGACGAAAATTTTTTCTTTTGCCACACCCAATCGAATAAAGCGCTGTGCATCGTCGGGATATTGACATAGTACTCGAGTTAAATTTTTCGCTAGCATGTTAAATATTGGCTGAACTTTTGCGTACCGCTGGCATGAACGCTCAGATAAACGAGCATTAATAACAGTGATAGGAATACCCGATCTTGCGACAGTATGTAGCGTATTCGGCCATAATTCCGTTTCCATGATCAGCATCTGGCTCGGTTTTATACGCTTGATGAAAGCGTGCACGGCAAAAGAGAAGTCAAATGGCATATAGCGATGTTCGGCAATGCCTTGTAATTTAGCCGCTTGTTCTGCACCAGTAGCCGTTGTGGTGGTAATAACAATCGGCTGATCAGGATATTGTGATTTGAGTTTTTTTATCAGTGGAGAAACGGAAAGTGTTTCTCCAACCGATACCGCATGGATCCAAATCGGTGATTTATTAGTTTCAAGTGGCGGTGTGAAACCAAAATGTTCTTTCCAGCGAGCACCCACGGATGGCTTGCCATCTCGTTTTCTGTACAGACTCCACATCAAAAATGGAGAAACAATAGTGAGTAGGAGCGTATACAGCCAACGAATGAGCACAATGACCTCGTTTACTTCTTGATTAGATCTTCAGGTTTCTGGTGAGTCCATTTACCACGAGGCTTGTCTAAATATTGAAAATACTCATTGGTAAATGTGCCTTGGATACAAACATGACGGCGACGACGATATTGAATGGATTCATCTTTTAAAACATCATTGAATACCGCAGGCCCTGTTGTCCCGTAAACTCCTTTTTTAACATCATAGTTCTGGATGTTATACACAATCGTATCCATCACTTTCTGGAAATGAGGGTTTTGTGGCGATGTCGCTAAAAAATAATTAGTAATTTCGGTCCCATTTTTGATCTTGATATATAACGCGTCATTGATACCTTTTAGTAGTCGACTAAGCGGCCAAACCAATGTGGCATCAATATCCATATAGACACCGCCTTGTTGATATAAAGTTGTCACACGCCATAAATCGGCTTGAGCAGCACCATCGGTCAGCTTCATATACGCATCATAAATTTCTTGTGATGCATTTTCGCGTAAATATTCTTCTCGTGCTTCGGTGCTGACATAGCGATAATCGTAGCTTAGTGACATTAGACGATTGAATAGATAATTCAAATAGATAGGCAGACTACTACGGTTTGAATAGTTGGTTTGCCAAATAACTTTAGGTATACCGCTGCTATTTTTTGTTTGAATTTTGGCTGGAGAATATTCAGGAATAGTGAATCGTACTTTAGGAAAAACAAAGTGGAATGGGTATGAAAGCACTTTAAAAATATTACCAATCAACTTGATGGTGCGGTTTGCAACCATAATAGGGAAGTTATTCATACTGTCTCTTTATTTTGTTCTAATGCAGTAGCCATCTCTGCAATAATTTGTTCGTTACTAGGAATCTCACCGTTCGCATTCATGACAATGCGGTGATCACCTTCTAATGGAGTGTATCTAAATGGCACGGTTGAGTAGAAAATACCAACGGTCGGTGTATGAGTTGACACCGCAATATTTCTCACTCCCGTATCAGGAGCCACCACTAAGCGCGCCTTGGCAATGTATTCGACTAGTTCATCTAATGACAGACAAGGCTGAATCGTGAAATTATGGTTAACTTCCAAATGACGAAGAAAATCACCTTTTTCAAAATCATTTTTTCCTTCTAGATAGACATGTTGATGGTTTGGAAAAGTTGTAATTGCGAGCTCAATGAAACTCTTCATTTGTTCTTGAGTCAGAATTTTTGATTGAGTTGATGCGCCATTAAAATAGAGAATGTTAGGTTTGCTTTGCTCTTTATCGTAGAGTTCCAGGTGACTTGGGTACCCAAAATTTAATGGTCTTTGTGGGTTATGTCCGAGCATTTTCAGCATATCGAGCATGCATTCAAGCTCTGGCTGAAAATCAGATCGAAATACCGCAATATTGTACAAGCTTCCACATAAATAAGGTTTGTATGGGAAACCAAATTTCAGCTTGGCTTTGCTGAGCAACGTCATCCAGTAAGAGCGGCTGGTACCTGCGACATCAAAGATGATGTCTTGCTCTTCTAATTGCGTAAATTGCTGGATCTTCTGCTTCCAGTTCAGTTCATGTTTGCGGTGTCGACCAATCATAAAAATGGTTTCATCAGCGAGATCTGAAGGTGCTCCATACTGATAGCTAGAGTCTCCAACTAACGTGATTTTCGCGTTAGGAAAAAATTTTCTCGCTTCAATAAGAAAGGGGCGAACAATGACCTGATCACCTAATGCAGCGTGACGAAAAATCGCGATCTTTTTCACTTTCTCGGGTGAAAACTCATGAGTTAAGTATTTTTTTGCTTGCTTGGATGCATAAGCACCACGTTCAAACCAAAGATGTTGCATCAAGTTTATCCAATAAATTTGTTTACGGCAGCCATTACCAAGTTTGGTGATAGCTTGTTCAAACAGTCAAGGTGCTTAAGTGGACACTCGCGTTTAAAGCAAGGGCGGCATTCTATGTCAGTGTGTATAATTTCGACATTATCTGCCAATGGTGGTGTGTATTTTGGTGAGCTTGAGCCATATATTGCAACAATATTACACCCAACGGCGGCTGATACATGCATTAGCCCTGAGTCGTTGCAGACGACAGTATGGCAAGCTGCAAGCAAATCAACTGCCTCAATTAAGGATGTCTCACCGGCTAGATCAAAGCACGAATTTTGTAATTCCTTCGGAAGCGCATTGCGGATAGCGCTTGTTACCACTTTATCTTTGGCTGAACCGAATAACCAAATTTGCTGGCCTTTTTCAATCAAAGCGTTCGCAACTTCAGCATAGTATTTATCTGGCCATCTTTTAGCCGGGCCAAATTCTGCTCCTGGGCATAAACCGATAATCGGTTTTAGGGTCGATAAGCCTAATCTTGACATTGCATACTGTTGAGCTTTGCTATCGATTAATAGAGAAGGGCGAGGGCAGGTTTCTAGCTGAACTTTACTAAGCATGCTTTCCTTAGAATAAGCAAGAGCAACATAACGCTCCACCATAAACTGAAAAACTTTGCGATTTGGGCGAAGATCATTGAGCAAACCATAACGAAATTCACCTTTCCAGCCAGTACGAGATGGAATGCCAGCAAACAGAGGAATTAAAGCTGATTTGGCCGAGTTAGGTAAAACGTATGCGTGCGTATAGCCATTGCGCTTTAATTCTTTAGCCAGTGCCCAACGGCCAGCAAGGTTGAATGCGCCGTGCCCTATTGGCATTTCAATCGCACAGTTGATCTCTGGCATTCGTTCTAAAATCGGTTTACACCACGCTGGAGCGAGAACATCAATCGTCGCTACGGGATAGTTTTGCTTCAATGTGGTGTAGAGGCTTTGCGACATTACCATGTCGCCAACCCAAGAAGGGCCGATAATCAGAATCTTCATGTCCTGCTGCTCATCAGTTTGGCTATTGAACGGCATTGTACTTTTCTATACGAATAAGAGCAAAGAAGGTTGCAAGCATAAAGCCATAGAATGCGCTGATTAAGTTAGCTTGTAATGGTGCTTCTGTTAAGCAAAAGAGCATAAATCCAGCGACAAATACCGCACCTGTGTAACCCCAGAGGCTATTGGTTTTGCTGTAGTGTTGAGTAAAGACCGCAAAAGGTACTACAAGCATCATAATAATGGCAACTATACCCAATATTCCATTACTCGCCAGCATTTCGAAATATTGGCTATGGGCATGGCCGCGATTAAGATCCCGCGTATATTCATTCACTTTGCCTTCAGCATAAAGCTGCTTATTGAGTGATTCCCGTTCATTATAAGGCAAACCAATAAATGGGCTGTGTTTAAATGCTTCAGTTGCAGCCCTCCATAAGAAGAGGCGAGTACCTATTGATTCAGCTGCTTTTACATCCCCAGAGAAAACATGGGATACTTCATTACTTGTAAAATCGATTCGTTGTTTTACTGTATCGGAATACCAGTAAGCGCCCAAAGACAGTACGATAAATCCTACAATTAAAGCTGATGTTAAATTTAATTTTAATTTTAATTTCTTCCAATTTAGTACGGCACACAATATTAGAAGTAGTGGAATAGCAAATATGGCACCACGAGTTAAAGTTAATACTGTTGAAATAATGGATGCTATAAATGCGATCAATAACAAGTGTTTATATTTAGATTTTATACTTAAGCACAGGGCGAGAAAAGCCAATGAACAGGCTAAATAACTAAAGTTGATACTAAAGAGAAAACCGTCGACACGGGGCATCTGGAGTATAACGAACTGGTAAAGAGCAAGAACCAGCGCACCAAAAGAACCAACTATGACGCCAATAGATAACCATTCATAGGCTTGTGCCGAGTGTAGGATGAAAG
>NZ_NDIO01000407.1:0-4907 GCF_002241085.1 Vibrio sp. V03_P4A6T147 | reverse complement strand
ACTGGGCGCATTCGCCACTGCCAAGGTGGCATTGCATGGGGCGATACACGTAACTGTATCAACCAGTTGATCACTGAGCCTTCCATCAGTTCGATGATGTTTGAATATCGCTTTAAAGGTGCGGGAGAACTCAATGGCCATAACCTCGGTAATTTGATGCTGACTGCATTAGATAACCTATCTGTGCGCCCTTTAGACGCGATCAACTTGATCCGAAACATGCTCAAAGTCGATGTTAATATCTTACCTATGTCAGAGCATCCTTCTGATCTTAGTGCACTTTCTATGGATGGTCACTGGGTCACGGGTGAAACGAACGTGGACGAGATGACGGAAGATTTAAGGCGCTTAGATTTATCACCTGAAGTGCCAGCAACCAAAGAAGCCATACTCGCCATCAGTGCAGCAGACTGCATCATCCTTGGCCCGGGAAGCTTTCTCACCAGTGTGATGCCACCACTACTGCTGCCCGAAATTGGCAATGCCATTGAGCAAAACGTAAAAGCAAAGCTGATTTTTGTTGAGAACTTGTCTCCCGAGCAAGGACCTGCTGGTCGCATGTCGCTACGGCAGAAATTGGAATGGTGTGAGCGCGCCTGCCACGCGCGAAAAATCGATGTGGTGATCGGCGATACACCACATCCGGAGCTGGCTGAACACTGGCATTGTGTCACTACAGAGCTAGCATCATCCAATCGTGACTGGCGGCACGACCGAGTTAAACTTCAAAAAGCCATTGAGAATCAACTCACAAGCTAATCCATCAAGTGGCAGTAGCAACGATGCGTCTCTTCGATAAGAGCGCGCATCGCCGCCACTTCTTCAGCCTCATCAAAAATGCAGTTTGCCTTTCCTTTGCTATCGATATCCACCGCTTTAGCGCACAGTTTATCCGCACCAAAGCTGGCGGCACTGCTTTTTAGAGCATGGCTGATGTCTTTTAAATATTCGATTTTATCCGGCAGATTTTGATCAGCTAGCTTCTGTGTATAGGCGCTCAGCTCGCTGAGAAAAATATCGAGCAATATTGGCACATTCTCTTCTCCAATTTCTTGGGCCAAATGCGCAATTTTGTTTTTATTGATCAGTTCCATATCTCTATGAGTTCTCTCTACTGTTCCACGCTTGAAGCTTGCGGTAGATCGTTGAAGGGCTAACGTCTAAATAACTGGCTGCTTTAGGAATATTACCATCACACGCTTCTATCGCTTGTTCGATGGCTTGCTTTTCCGTCATCCATAAAGGAAAAATATCGTGCACGGTTATATTTTCCTTGCGCGTTTCCGTCGTTAGGTTTGCTAATCGGATCTTGTTATCCACGACTTGATTTAGCGGTGGCGGTAACATGCTCAGTTCGATCTCGTTGCCGTGGTTCAATACCACCACATTCCGCAACACGTTTTGCAGTTGACGCACATTACCCGGCCATTCATAGCGCGTAAAACGCTCCACAACCTCTGGCGCTAAGCGGACAAAACCTTTGCCTTCTTCTTTAGACATAAAGCCGAGCAAAGAGTAAGCAATTTCAATAACGTCATCGCCTCGCTCGCGTAGCGGTGGTAAATGCAATGGGATCACATAAAGACGATAGTACAAATCTTCACGAAAACGACCCTCTTGTACCTCTTTCCATGGATCGCGGTTGGTAGCGCAGACAAAACGAACATCGACACTTTTCATCTTCGATGAGCCCACTTTCTGGAATGTGCCCGTTTGGATAAAGCGCAACAGCTTGGTCTGCAAATCCAAATCCATTTCACACAGTTCATCCAAAAACAGTGTGCCGCCATCAGCCAACTCGGCTGCGCCTTGGCGATCGGTCGCTGCGCCAGTAAATGCGCCTTTCACGTGGCCAAAGAGTTCACTCTCTATTAAGTCTTTAGGAATGGCGGCGCAGTTAATCGCAATGAAGGGTTTATCGCCACGTTTACTGGCCGCATGAATCGCTTCTGCGCACACCTCTTTACCCGTACCACTTTCGCCAGTAATAAAAATACTGGCTTTACTGGAGGCCGCTGAGTCAATGGTTCGATAGACTGATTGCATGGTTTGACTGCTGCCGATAAAACCTTGGTAGTTCTGATTACCCGGGTTACCAGCCCCATTTTTTAGTTTGCTAGCTTTACGTATGGCGTTGTTAACCGTGACGCGCAAGCGGTCTGCTTCACAAGGTTTGATCAAGAAATCTTGGGCACCGTGACGCATCGCTTCCACTGCGGTATCGATCGAACCATGAGCGGTCATGAATATCACTGGCACATTGGGGTAGTGACTTTTCACAGCATGTAAAACGTCCATGCCCGTCATATCGGGTAATCGAAGATCCAGCAATATGAGGTCCGGCTCTCGGTGAGCTAAACTCTCTATCGCATCACGACCTGTACCAACAATATTGATATCGATTTCAAGGGGGGTGAGGTATGAACGATACAGCGCCGCAACGGAAGCCGTATCTTCCACCATCAAAAGATATTTAGCCTTTTGTAGAGAAAAGTCAGGTTGCATATTCTAGCCATTATTATTTTGCACTTTGCCTTAACTATTGCATTAAGGTTCGCATTTTGCAAAATAAAATAACAAAAAGGCACTAATTCGTTAGTTAATAGCCCTTTTTGCATAAAATTAATTGGCACGATATGTGCTCTATTCAATATGACCCTTAGGGGTCACCTAGCCAACTGACGTTGTTAGTGAATAAAGTGTTCACAAATAACAGCCAATAGACCTTTTTCTATTGGCTATTTTTTTAACTGTTGGTAATGAACTGCTGACGCAGTTTTTCAATTTGGTCACGCTTTTCGGCAGCCAATTCAAATTCTAGGTTTTGTGCGTGTTTGTACATTAACCCTTCTAGTTTGGCGATCTCTTTTTCCAGTTGTAGTGGCGTGAATATTTCATAAGTTTGCGAGCTTTCTGCCACCTTCGACAAAGGTACTTGTTTGCTCATCCTCTGCTGCTTGGACTTAGTAATATCACCTAACTCCATAATATCTTTGACATTACGTTTCAGCGCCTGAGGTGTTATCCCTTGTTCTTCATTATGTGCTTGCTGCTTTTCACGGCGACGATCGGTCTCATCCATCGCTTTCTTCATTGAGTTAGTAATGCGGTCAGCATAGAGAATCGCTTTGCCTTCAATGTTACGTGCCGCACGGCCAATGGTCTGAATTAATGAACGTTCTGAACGTAGAAAGCCTTCTTTATCCGCATCAAGAATTGCGACGAGAGAGACTTCAGGCATATCCAAACCTTCACGCAGTAAGTTAATACCCACTAACACATCAAACTCGCCTAGGCGAAGGTCACGAATAATCTCAACCCGCTCAACAGTATCAATATCTGAGTGCAGATATCTGACCTTAACCCCATGTTCATGAAGATACTCAGCTAAGTCTTCAGCCATGCGTTTAGTCAATGTCGTGATCAGCACACGTTCATCTTTCGCTGAGCGAATGCGGATCTCTGACAACACATCATCCACTTGTGTTGCGACTGGTCGTACTTCCAGCACGGGATCAAGTAGTCCGGTTGGGCGCACCACTTGATCCACAATTTGTCCGGCTGATTTTTCTAGCTCATAGTTGCCCGGGGTAGCAGAAACAAAAATCGTCTGCGGCGCAAGTGATTCGAACTCTTCAAACTTTAATGGACGGTTATCTAAAGCGGAAGGCAACCTGAAACCAAACTCCACTAACGTTTCTTTGCGTGAACGATCGCCTTTGAACATCGCGCCAATTTGCGGCACGGTTACGTGTGATTCGTCGATAATCAATAAACCGTCATGCGGTAGATAGTCAAACAGGGTCGGAGGCGGCTCTCCCTCTTTTCGCCCACTAAGATAACGTGAATAGTTTTCAATACCTGAACAAAAACCGAGCTCATTCATCATTTCAATATCAAATTGAGTACGCTGCGATATGCGCTGCTCTTCGAGTAGTTTATTGTTTTCCAACAGGTAGGCTTGGCGAGTTCGCAGCTCCTCTTTGATGTGCTCTATCGCATCTACAATGCGCTCTCTTGGCGTAACGTAGTGCGTTTTAGGATAGATGGTATAGCGAGGAAGATCTCGCTGAATCATTGCGCCCGTCAATGGGTCAAACAAACCGATGCAGTCTACCTCATCATCAAACATTTCAACACGCACGGCCGCATAATCCGATTCCGCGGGAAAGATATCGATGACCTCTCCACGAACTCTAAATTGACCACGTTCAAACGCCATATCGTTACGTGTGTATTGGAGCTCGGCTAAACGGCGGATAATGTCGCGCTGATCCATTACATCGCCACGGCGAACATGCAGCATCATTTTCAGATAAGAATCAGGATCACCCAAACCGTAGATCGCCGATACAGAAGCCACAATAATCGCATCTTTACGCTCAAGCAGCGCTTTAGTCGCGGAGAGTCGCATTTGTTCTATGTGTGAGTTAATCGAGGAATCTTTTTCTATAAATGTGTCCGTGGTCGGCACATACGCCTCTGGCTGATAGTAGTCGTAATAAGAGACGAAATACTCAACCGCATTATTGGGGAAAAATGACTTCATCTCACCATACAGCTGGGCTGCGAGCGTTTTATTCGGTGCCAACAAGATAACCGGACGCTGCGCCTTGGCGATCACATTAGCCAAGGTGAATGTTTTCCCTGAACCCGTCACACCCAATAAGGTTTGATGAGCAAGACCTGCATCTAGCCCATCAAACAATTGCTTGATCGCCGTAGGTTGATCGCCTGACGGTTGATAACCCGATACCAATTCAAACGTTTTGCTCATAATGCCGTTGTCCTCTATAACTGAATAGGCATTCTCGCTGTTAGCCATGTTTTGTTGCAAGTAATTGTTCAAAATAGTTGCGTCGTAAATCACCCCTGTTTTGAAAAAATGCTAGTTTCTTCTCCATACG
>NZ_NDIO01000241.1:0-4912 GCF_002241085.1 Vibrio sp. V03_P4A6T147 | reverse complement strand
ACTATATTGTTCTCCGACAATCGCGTTAACCTCAGTTAAATTACGATACAAAAAAGGTCGCTCCTTATGGG
Source organism: Vibrio sp. V03_P4A6T147 (assembly GCF_002241085.1). Classification (NCBI taxonomy): domain Bacteria; kingdom Pseudomonadati; phylum Pseudomonadota; class Gammaproteobacteria; order Vibrionales; family Vibrionaceae; genus Vibrio; species Vibrio sp. V03_P4A6T147. The sequence continues at coordinate 4,841 of NZ_NDIO01000241.1, read as the reverse complement.
CGACCTTTGCAATATAGGGTTCTGAAGCGAGAATGAGTCATCACTTCATCACTTCATCACTTGAAATAGCAATTACTCTTCTTCAGGGTCCGCTTTCGTTTCTGCGCTAAATTCTAACACTTGGTTGTCGATTAAGCGTACTTTACCCAGAAATGCAGACACTAAGATCACCGCTTGTGTGGTCTCATTAGAGATCAGTTGCAGCGTTTTGGCATCGCGAATAAACAACTCATCAGGTTGTAGCCCAGCAGCGCGCAATTGGTCACTGGCATCTTCAATGATCGACGCGTAATCGTCGCGGCCACCACGCAGTGCACTGCTTATCCAACGCATGGTGCGAGCAAGGACAGGTGCACGTTGGCGTTCATCCAACGTCAGCAGCCCGTTACGTGAACTCATCGCCAAGCCATCCATTTCACGGACGGTAGGGACGCCGACAATCTCGATATCCATACAAAGATCGCTGACCATTTGGCGGATCACCGCTAACTGTTGAAAATCTTTTTCACCAAAACAGGCAACATTCGGCTGCACTATGTTGAACAGCTTAGCGACTATGGTTGCAACGCCACGGAAATGCCCTGGTCTTGATGCGCCTTCGAGCATATGAGAAAGCCCCGGTACTTCAACAAAGGTCTGTTTTTCTAATCCTTGCGGATACATTATTTCTGGGGTTGGGGTAAAGACCAAATCAACCGCTTCCGCGTTGAGTTTACTTAAGTCTTCATCCAGTGTTCTCGGGTAGTTATTTAAGTCATCCGCGCGGTCAAATTGCATCGGGTTAACAAAAATACTGACCACGACCACATTGCCCTCTTCACGTGCTTTACGCACTAGGGTTAAGTGGCCTTCATGTAAATTGCCCATGGTCGGTACAAAAGCGACTCGGCGGCCTTCACGCTTATACTGTTTGATCTGCTCGCGAAGAGCTGAAATGTCAGCAAAAGTTTGCATGAATATCTCCTTTAGGCGATGGTATGAGCGTCATCAGGGAAAGCGGCACTTTCTACATCTGCGATGTATTTTGCGACGGCTTTACGCATATCCCCTGTTTCAGCAAGAAAGTTTTTCGAGAATTTTGGCATGTAATTCGCCGAAATTCCGAACATATCGTGCATTACTAGAATTTGTCCATCGGTCACGTTACCTGCGCCAATGCCAATCACTGGCACATCAAGCACTTCGGTAATTCGCGCTGCTAGGCTGGCCGGTACACACTCTAATAACACAATTTGTGCGCCCGCTTCTTGGAGCGCCAACGCGTCTTTGACCATTCGGTCTGCTTTTTCTTGGTCGCGGCCTTGTACTTTATAGCCACCAAAAATATTGACCGATTGTGGTGTTAAACCAAGGTGTGCGCAAACCGGAACCGCGCGTTCAGTCAGCATTTTCACCGTCTCGACCAGCCAATCACCACCTTCGATTTTGACCATATTTGCACCCGCTTGCATCAATTTAGCGGCGCTTTCACAGGCTTGTTGTGGTGTGGCGTAGCTCATAAAAGGCATATCAGCCATCAATAAACAGTTAGGGCTACCGGCACGCACGCTGCGTGTGTGGTAGGCAATCTCTTCAACGGTGACGGGTAGGGTATCTGTGTGACCTTGTAGCACCATACCCAGAGAATCGCCCACTAATAATACAGGCATCTCTTGGCTTTCAAAAAGCTGAGCAAAGCTTGCGTCATACGCGGTGACGGTTGCAAATTTACGACCTTGTTGTTTCCATTGGATCAGATCGTTTATGGTGATTTTTTTCATTAAATGTCCTTACGAGGCGCTGGCGAGTGCCAAATACCGAGCCCGTTACGTTCGACGAGCGGTAACAGTTGATTGAGCTCAGTCCCATCAGGGAGTTGTAAACTTGGTGCGATTTCGGCGAGCGGGTAGAGCACGAATTCACGTACTTTCATTCCGTAGTGAGGAATGGTCAATCGCTCGGAATCGATCACCTCATTGCCGTAAAGAAGAATATCCAGATCGAGCGTTCTTGGCCCCCAACGTTCTTCTTTGCGAACTCGCCCTTGCTCTAACTCGATATTTTGGGTGCAATCGAGCAGCTCAAGTGGCGTTAAATCGGTTTCTATCGCAACCACCGCATTGATGTAATCGGGCTGGTTTTGTGGCCCCATCGGTGTACTACTGTACAAGGATGAGGCGCTTAAAAATCGAGAGTGTGGCAAACATTTCAAGGCTTCAATGGCCTGCTTAGCTTGCGCGATTGGGTCGCCTAAATTACTGCCAACAGCAATATAAACGAGAATCATGATTCTGGGCGGCTCTTTTTATTACGTGGGCTTCTGCGGCGGCGTACATTGGGTTTGTTACTTGCGCCACTTTCCAAATCATTTGCCATCGCTTGGCGCATATCCCGCCCGGCGCTTTCAAACGTTGTCCACCAGTCAGCCAGCTTCTTAGTCTCTCCGCCTTCGATCTCGCCACGCATTTGTAGAAAATCAAAACCCGCTCGGAATTTGTTGAGCTCCATAAGGCGGAAGGCGCGTTTCCCATTGCGACGTGGTAAGCGCAACTGCAATTGCCAAATTTCGCGAATTGTTGCGGTATGACGACGAGGTATGGCAAGGGTTTTCACCACTTGGTCAAGGATGAGGTTACTCGCTTCCATGACGGCGTCGTAATAGGCGAAATTACGCTGCTGCATTAACGCATCAGCCAGTTTCACTGTCGGGTACCAGAACATGGCAGCAAACATGAAGGCTGGGTTGATGCGTTTACCTTCTTCAATACGCAGGTCGGTTGAATCTAAGACCAGATCCAACATCTGTTCTGTGTGCGAGTCGTAGTCTGGAGTGAACTCTTGAGCTATCACAGGGAACAACTGCTGGAACAGGTTGTACTCACGCATTAAGTGGTAGGTTTCTAAACCGTGGCCAGTTTGCAGCATCTTTAGCGATTCTTCGTACAAACGTGCCGCAGGAATATCTTGCAGTAAAGGAGCAAGATGTTCGATTGGGTCGGCAGTCTCTTCTTCGATATCGAAATCGAGCTTGGCCGCAAAACGAATCGCACGCAACATGCGCACTGGGTCTTCACGGTAGCGCGTTTCAGGATCGCCAATTAAGCGGATGAGCTTATCTTCTAAGTCTTCCATGCCGCCAGCATAATCATGAATGCTGTAATCACCGATGTTGTAATACATGGCGTTAATCGTGAAGTCCCGGCGTTCAGCATCTTCATCAATGGTGCCGTAGACGTTATCACGTAGCAGCATACCCGCTTCAGATTGTGCTGAGACGTTTTGGCTCGGCTCTTGATGGTGTCCACGGAAAGTCGCCACTTCCACCACGTCGCGGCCAAACATGATGTGCGCTAAGCGAAAGCGACGGCCGATCAAGCGGCAGTTGCGAAACTGTTGGCGTATTTGCTCTGGTGTTGCATTAGTGGCGATATCAAAATCTTTTGGTGTCTCACCTAATAGTAGGTCGCGTACTCCACCACCGACTAAATAGGCGTCAAAACCTGCGCCATGAAGTCGGTATAGCACCTTGAGCGCATTATCGCTGATTTGCTTGCGCGAAATATTGTGTTCATCACGAGTGATAATATTTAGAGCTAAGTCTTGGTAAACGCGATTTTCGCGTGGTGTATAGTCGTTTTTATTCATGTGCATCTGGCAATAATTGGTTTTTGCCAACCTTGCTTTTGTTATTTAAAGTGCCCGTTCGGGACGATTTTGCGGCTAATCATAGCGTAAGGATAGCCTTTTGAGAATCACGGTGTGATCTCGGTCTCCCGAGGGAGTTGTTCAACGTGCCAATTCTGACTGCCCCAAAAGATAATTTCATCGATGGAAGCGTCGCTAATCTCTTGTTTTATCTCAAACCCTAAAAAGCGCATTGCCTTAAGCAAAGTAGGTTTAGGATTTTGAATATCAATGGCAGTGGCATGATTCTGTTTGGATAATTTATTGCCATTACCATCCATCGCGAGCGGCAAGTGAAGGTAGCTTACCGGAGTTTTATGTAAGCAATGATACAAGCTGATTTGTCGTCCTGTTGGTTCAATTAAATCGGCTCCCCGCACCACTTCCGTCACTCCTTGATCGATATCATCGAGCACTACGGCAAGATTATAAGCAAATAAACCGTCACGTCGCTTAATGATGAAGTCTTCCTGTGCTAATGCTTTAGGAATGTGAATTTCGCCATGTTTTTGGTCGAAAAATGACTCTACCGGTGTATCAACACGCAACCTAACCGCGCAATCTTCGGTTAATGTTGGTTTTTTATAGCGGCATGTACCGGGATAAAAGCCACCTATCTGTTTAATTTGTTTACGCGTGCAATCACAATAATAGGCTTGCCCTGATTCAAGCCAAGCCTCAATTTGATCTTGGTATAAAGTGTGGCGCTGGCTTTGATAAACCACCTCGTCATCCCAATGCAAACCATAGGCTTCGATGGCTTGAAGTATCAGGGTGGAGGCTCCTGGCATTTCCCTTGGCGGATCCAAATCTTCGATGCGAACCAACCACTTACCTTGCTGTGATTTTGCTTGAAAGTAGCTGCCAAGTGCAGCGATCAAAGAACCAAAATGAAGTGGGCCTGAAGGTGATGGGGCAAATCGGCCAATATAGTGCATTGCGATTCATCCAAGTTACAAGTTATTTGGGTATCGAGTGAAAACAAAAAGGGAGCTTTAGCTCCCTTTTTTAACACAAACAAAAGGTAAGATTAACCTTGCATCTGTTTTTCTTTAAGTTCGGCTAGCGTTTTGCAGTCAATGCAAAGGTCCGCCGTTGGTCGAGCTTCTAAGCGACGAACGCCGATTTCCACGCCACAAGATTCACAAAAACCAAAATCATCTTCTTCAATTTTGCTT
>NZ_NDIO01000343.1:0-4998 GCF_002241085.1 Vibrio sp. V03_P4A6T147 | reverse complement strand
CTTTATTATCAGGTAACTAGCTAAATAATAAGAGAAAATGAGAGTTGTATGATTATTGGATTTGAAGAAAAACTGCTGGAAATGATTGATGCACGTATTGCGACGGCATCGGACGATGAATTGTTTGCGGGTGGTTATTTGCGAGGTCATATTTCTTTGTCTGCAGCCGCGTGTGAAGATGAAGGAATTGACGATCTATCTCTGTTTAAAGCACGAATTGAGCAAAGCCTAGAGCAAGCGCGCACAGAGCTTACGCCTGCCGACCGCGTAATTGTGTTCGATTTATGGACCGAGCTTCACAACCAAGCTTAAGGTGGCACACTTAACTCATTCGAATTCTTTGAATGAGTCCGTAAAATTTTTATGGTTGTTGTTAATTTGTGCGATCGCTATGCTTAAGCCATATTCGAACACACAAGGGCAACACCATGAAAGTCATCGCATTTGGAGCATCAAACAGCTCAACTTCAATCAATAAAGCATTGGCCACTTACACCGCTCACCTCATTGAAGGTGCAGACGTGGTGGTGCTTGATATTAACAACTATACCGTTCCTATGTTTAGTGAAGATCTTGAAAAAGAGCTTGGTCAAGCCGAAGGTGCTCAAGCTTTTCTGCGTGACCTTGCTCAAGCGGATGCGTTTGTTATCTCTTTTGCTGAGCATAATGGTCACTACCCAGCGGCGTACAAAAATTTATTTGACTGGGCAACACGCATTGACCGTGAACTATTCAAAGGCAAACCTGCTGTTTACCTAGCCAGCTCCCCTGGCCCCGGTGGCGCGCAATCGGTTTTGGCGGCGGCAAATAATTCTGCCCCTTATTTTGGTGGCAATGTGAAAGCGTCAATCTCGGTAGCGAGTTTTTATGACAATTTTGACTTAGCTACAGGTCAAGTAACTAACCCAGAAGTGGCGGCGCAGTTAAAAGAAGCCGTTGCGAAGCTCGTATAGTTTTCTCGTATCATTTCAAGTTCGTCTCACGTTAAGTTTCACGCCTTTTCGCGTGAAAAAGTGAGCATTAAAAAAGCCTTGCTGGATAAGCAAGGCTTTTTTCTATGATGGGTTTTATCGAGGAGTACGTTCAGTGATGGCTTTGCCTTTTTTGAGTTTTCTCACCCACATTCGACTTGGATGAAGCGTTTCGAGTACATCAACAGCAAGTGGTAGCGGATCGCCATTCATTTGTGAAGCCAGCAACTCAGCCATTAATGGCGCAGAACTTAGCCCTCGCGATCCTAGCCCGAGCATGCAGTACAAATGAGGATAGTGAGCCACAGATGGAGTCTGTTGCGGATCTTGGGACGTTAACGGCTGGTAGTCGAGTTTGATCTGTTCAAAGTTGCCCACATTCCCGACAAACGGCAAATGATCGCGGCTGACACAGCGAACGCCTTGGCGAGATTGATTGCTAGATGTATCGACTTGCTGTGTCCAGTTTTGGTCGTTAATACAACGGGTTAAGCGTTGTCCATTCTCTTGCTGCGCCGCCGCATCGAATGCTTGGTTGATTTGACTTCGGTCATAGCTTGCGCCAATGCAGTGCTGTTGAGTGTTGAGGTTGTGCGGTGTCATATAGCCGTCGTAACACAAAACGCTGCTCAGCTTTTGCAATGTTTCTGAGGTTGGAATATGGCTTACTTGTCCTTTCACTTTGCCAAGTGGCAACGCTTGTGTTTGCTCGAAGTGGTCAAATTGATGACCGTTTGCAATGACCACACACTGATGGTGCTTTTCGTTACCATTAATACTTAATGTCCACTGCCGCTGTATTTCATCCCAGCGCAAAGACTCCACCTCGTGATTGAAATAGGCGTTGAATCGCTCACTTTGGCTTAATTGGTCAAACAGGCCTTGTGTCAGTTGAGCAGGGCAAAGCCATCCTCCGAGTGGGTAATGTAAGCTGACCATGTCAGTCGGTAAGCCGACGTTTTGTAACGTTGCTTGTTGATCGCAGTAGTGCATTAGCTGAGGGTTAAATTTCCCTTCAAGCATCGCCATCTGTTTTTGGGTCGATTTTTCATCCCACATCAATTGGGTCACACCACACCAATCATGATCAAAAGGGACGGTTTGCGCCATTTGCTCAACAAATTGCCGAGCAAACAGAAAAGCGGGCGCAAAAACACGCGATACACCACTGTGGTTTTTATTCAGCAGTGGGTAAACCGCACCTTGTCGGTTACCTGAAGCACCTTGAGCGGCTTTATCATCAGCGCAATACAGGCTGACATTGATACCGCGGCGATTGAGCATTTTAGCTAATGTGGCACTAGCAATGCCGCCGCCGATGATCGCCACGTCGGTAACATTGGTCGTCGGCGCAATCGCAAACCAAGGTTTTATATTGCTGTACGGCGTTTTGTGTTCCAGTTGACCAGCAATCATCTCTCTTTTGGTGCCAAAGCCTTTCACTTTTTTCATCGAAAAGCCTGCTTCTATCAATCCGCGTCGTACAAAACCTGCGGCGGTAAAAGTGGCGCACGTGGCTTTGTGTTTCGCCAGTTTGGCCATATTCTCAAACAGTGTTTGATTCCACATTTCAGGGTTTTTACTGGGAGCAAAACCATCTAAAAACCATGCGTCTACCACGCCTTGCTCAGTCGTGGGAACTTGCGGCATACACTCTTTGATGTCACCGAACCAAAGATCAAGGGTAATGGCGCCATCATCAAGAACAATGCGATGACATTCTGGTACTGCAATCGGGTAGTGTTGTTGAAGCTTTTTCGCATAAGTCGCTAATTCAGGCCACGCTTGGTGCGCTGTTATCAAGTCGTGTTTATTGAGCGGATATTTTTCAAAACTGATAAAATGCAGCGCTTGCAATGGCGCATTTGGGTTTTGTTGCCTAAACGCATCAAATTCTTGCCATACAGCGAGAAAATTTAACCCAGTGCCAAACCCCGTTTCGGCAATGACGAATCGTTTTTGGTCATGTTGGTGCCATCTTTGTGGTATATGATTTTGGGAAAGAAACACGTAACGCGTCTCTTCTAGGCCGTTAACGTTGGAAAAGTAAACGTCATCGAATTGGTCGGAAACGGGTGTGCCCGCTTCATTCCAACCCAGTGTTGCGTTGGTTATGCTGGTCATAATGGTGTAATTCTGTGAAATCGGGCGATATATAGCTCGAGATTGTACGAATTTCTGGGAAAGCTGACCACTTTTGTTATTCTTCTTAGTTATTATCTAAGCGAATTTTGAATTATAGGAATGTCACATGAAACGAGTCGTAATCACCGGTATGGGTATTGTTTCAAGTATCGGTAACAACGTCGAAGAAGTTTTAGCGTCTCTAAAAGCAGGCAAATCAGGTATTACCGCTTCTGAGCAGTTCAAAGAGAACGGTTTACGCTCTCAAGTGTGGGGTAGCCTGAAAATGAACCCTGCTGACCATATTGATCGCAAACAGATGCGTTTTATGGGTGATGCGGCCGCGTTTGCATACCTATCAATGGAACAAGCGATTGCCGATTCAGGTTTAGCACCAGAGCAGGTCTCTAATGACCGCACTGGTATTGTGGCTGGTTCTGGCGGTGCGTCGTCGTATAACCAAGTTATTGCTGTCGACACATTGCGCACAAAAGGCGTGAAGCGCGTTGGTCCTTACATGGTTCCACGTACTATGTCTTCGACTGTTTCAGCCTGTCTTGCTACGCCATTTAAAATCCGTGGCGTCAACTACACCATGAGCTCCGCTTGTGCGACGTCGGCTCACTGTATTGGTCACGCAATGGAACTTATCCAATTGGGTAAGCAAGATGTTGTGTTTGCAGGTGGTGGTGAAGAGCTCGATTGGTCTTTAACTATGATGTTTGATGCAATGGGTGCGCTGTCAACTAAGTACAACGAAACACCAGAAAAAGCGTCACGTACTTACGATGCTGACCGCGATGGTTTCGTGATTTCAGGCGGCGGCGGCATGGTTGTGGTTGAAGAGCTTGAGCATGCACTGGCTCGCGGCGCAAAAATTTACGGTGAAATCGTCGGTTACGGTGCGACATCCGATGGCTACGACATGGTGGCTCCATCAGGTGAAGGCGCTGTGCGTTGCATGAAGATGGCAATGCAAGCGGTAGATAGTGTGGATTATGTCAATACACATGGTACTTCCACACCTGTCGGTGATGTAAAAGAGTTGGGTGCCATTCAAGAAGTGTTCGCTGGCAACAGCCCAGCTATCTCGGCAACAAAAGCAATGACTGGCCACGCATTGGGTGCGGCAGGTGTGCATGAAGCCATCTACTCTACCTTGATGCTTCACCACGGCTTTATCGCGCCAAGCATCAACATTGACAATTTAGATCCAGCGGCTGATGGCCTTGATATTGTGACCGAAATGCGCGAGCAAGAGCTAACCACTGTGATGTCTAACAGCTTTGGTTTTGGCGGTACGAACGCGACGCTAGTGATCAAAAAGTATCAAGGCTAATGAGCCTACACACCTCTAATAAAAAGGTTTCCAGAGCGGGTCAGCTTAGCTGATCGAACAGACGCAGACTCTGTCCCATGGAGAGCGGGACGGGATCCTTTTGTTCTGGGTTTTTGCCCGGTTTCCGTGAGGAGCCGGGCATTTTTATGGAAAGCGGGATTTCTTCTCGACAGTCTGTGCGCTTTTCTGCACAATTCCTTCAATTTCGAAAATTGTGAACTCCGCTATGAAAATCCTTATTGATGAAAACATGCCTTATGCTGAATCGTTATTTAGCCAGCTTGGTGAGGTGGTGTTGAAACCCGGTAGAAGCTTAACAGCTGATGATCTTATCGACGTTGACGCCTTGATGATTCGTTCTGTTACGAAAGTAAATCAAGCACTATTAGCGAAAGCCAATAAATTAAAGTTCGTTGGTACGGCGACGGCAGGTATGGACCACGTTGATCAAGCGCTTTTGGCTGAAAGAGGCATCTTTTTTACTGCCGCACCGGGGTGTAATAAGGTGGGAGTGGCTGAGTATGTTTTCAGTGTATTGATGGTGTTAGCACAGCAGCATGGTTT
>NZ_NDIO01000079.1:0-5001 GCF_002241085.1 Vibrio sp. V03_P4A6T147 | reverse complement strand
ATATTTAAGGTAACGACTTGTTCTTATGTGTCACGTTCGCCGTGTGGTGGGCAAGTCGCTAAAATTTCACGTCGGCCACTCTCTTTGACTTCCTCTAAAATGACATCAAACCCCCATAAACGGTAAAGGTGTTTTAGTACCTCATGACAGCTTTGATCTAAAGGAATTCTATCGTGTGGAACGTGTTGAAGCGTCAGTGAACGATCACCACGGACATCCACGTTATAAACTTGAATATTCGGTTCTAAATTACTGAGATTGTACTGTGCCGCAAGCTTTTCACGGATGGCGTGATAGCCAATATCATCGTGAATGGCACTAACTTCAATAAAATTCTTGCGATCGTCATCCACAATGGCAAACAGCTTGAAATCGCGCATTACTTTAGGTGAAAGATACTGGCTAATGAAGCTCTCGTCCTTAAAGTTGTGCATAGCAAAATGAAGCGCATCTAACCATTCTGTGCCAGCAAGCTCAGGAAACCATTCCCTGTCTTCATCGGTTGGCTCTTCACAAATACGTTTAATATCTCGGAACATAGCAAAGCCAAGTGCATATGGATTGATGCCACTAAAATAGGGGCTGTTGTAAGAAGGTTGTGCGACGACACTGGTGTGGCTGTGTAGAAACTCAAGAATGAATTTCTCAGAAACAAAACCTTCATCATAAAGGTGATTCAAGATAGTGTAGTGCCAGAATGTGGCCCAGCCTTCATTCATCACTTGCGTCTGTTTTTGTGGGTAAAAATATTGGCTTATTTTCCTCACAATACGAACGATCTCCCGTTGCCATGGCTCAAGCAGTGGCGCATGTTTCTCAATGAAATAAAGAATGTTTTCTTGTGGCTCACTTGGAAAACGAACTTTAAGATCTTCTTCTTTGGTTTTTGCTTTGGGCACGGTGCGCCACAGTTCATTAACTTGTGATTGTAGATAAGCTTCGCGCTCTTCTTGACGTGCTTTTTCTTCTGCTATCGATATTTTTTCAGGTCGTTTATAGCGGTCAACACCATAATTCATTAACGCGTGGCATGAGTCGAGCAGCGATTCGACTTCGGGTACGCCATATTTTTCTTCGCATTCTGAAATGTAGTTTTTGGCAAACAAGAGATAGTCAATGATAGAGCTCGCATCCGTCCAAGTTTGGAAAAGGTAGTTGCCTTTGAAAAACGAGTTGTGACCATAGCAAGCGTGCGCCATCACTAAGGCTTGCATAGTGACGGTGTTTTCTTCCATTAAATAGGCAATGCATGGGTCTGAGTTAATCACGATCTCATACGCGAGCCCCATTTGGCCATGTTTGTAACCTTGTTCCGTTTGAATAAATTTTTTGCCAAATGACCAGTGGCTGTAATTAATCGGCATGCCAATGCTGGAGTAGGCATCCATCATCTGCTCGGAGGTAATAACTTCAATTTGATTGGGGTAAGTATCGAGACGATAAAACTCAGCTACCCGGCGTATTTCAGTATGGTATTTCTCCAAAAGCTCAAACGTCCAGTCAGGCCCGTCTGGTAACAATTTGCTCTTGCGTTTTGAAGTACCTTTCGCTTTTGTTGTCATTAGTATGCCTCCCTAAGCTGTTTCCTTTTGGAATAGCTCCCTAAATACAGGGAATATGTCATCCACGGTGCGAATGTTTTTAATCGCAAAATTGCCAAATGAGGGTTGTAATTTTTCGTACTCGTGCCACAAGGTTTGGTGTGAGCGACGAGTGATTTCAATATAAGCGTAATACTGGCAATATGGCAGAAGCTTATTGGTGAGGAGTTCTTTACAACGAGGCGAATCATCAGCCCAGTTATCACCATCGGATGCTTGAGCTGCGTAGATATTCCATTCGCCGAGTGGGTAGCGTTGTTCAATGATTTCATGCATTAATTTCAGTGCGCTAGAAACAATCGTGCCGCCGGTCTCTTGAGAGTAGAAGAACTCGTGCTCATCCACTTCTTTGGCTTGCGTATGGTGACGAATAAACACCACTTCGACATTTTCATAAGTGCGAGTTAAAAATAGATACAGCAACACGTAAAAACGTTTTGCAATATCTTTAGTCGCTTGATCCATTGAACCCGACACATCCATTAAGCAGAACATAACAGCTTGGCTCGATGGAATGGGGCGCTTTTCAAAGTTTTTGAAACGCAGGTCAAACGTATCAATAAACGGCACACTTTCAATTTTTTTACGCAACGCTTCGATTTCTTGCTTAAGTCGCTTCTCTTCTAATACTTGAGCGGGCTCTCTATTTTGAATGCGCAGTAACTCTTCTTCTAATTCCCCCATTAAACGACGTTTTCCCGCTGTCATTGCGGTGCGGCGAGCCAGTGATTGTTGCAAAGAGCGAACTACAGCAATGTTCGACGGTACACCTGCCGTTTTGAAACCCGCGCGATGAGTTTTCCATTCTGTAATCTTATTGATTTGATTTTTTTCTAGATTAGGCAATTCCAGATCTTCAAACAGTAGATCAAGATATTCATCTTTAGAGATTTGGAAAATAAATTCATCTTGGCCTTCGCCATCAGCACTCGCATCACCTTGTCCTGAACCATTGCCTTGTCCGCCACCTTTAGGTCTCTCAATTTTATCACCAGTAATAAACTGGTCATTACCCGGGTGAACCCGTTCTTTCAGGCCGCCTTTTCCTTGATGAAACACGGGTTCTTTGATGTCGTGATTTGGGATCGACACATCTTCGCCAGACTCGGTGTTGGTGATGGAGCGACGATTCACTGCGTCTGCGACAGATTCTTTGATCTGCTCTTTATGACGGCGTAAAAAGCGTTGTCTATTGACCGCGCTTTTGTTTTTACCGTTCAATCTTCTATCGATAAATTGCGCCATGAGTATCCCCTTGAAAACGTCACCTTTACGTTAGCCATTGTTCGTATGGCTAACGCATGTACAGGTTTTGGTTTGCTTGAAGTTAAGAAGATTTACGGACGCGTAAATACCACTCAGACAACAGCCTTACTTGTTTTTCTGTATAACCTTTCTCCATCATACGAGCGACAAAATCGTCGTGTTTTTTCTGATCATCCGATGAGGTTTTGGCATTAAAAGAGATAACAGGAAGTAGCTCTTCGGTATTTGAGAACATTTTTTTCTCAATGACGGTACGCAGTTTTTCGTAACTGGTCCAAACCGGATTTTGTCCATTGTTGTGCGCTTTCGCACGCAGTACAAAATTGACGATTTCATTTCGGAAATCTTTCGGGTTACTAATGCCTGCTGTTTTCTCGATTTTTTCTAACTCGTTATTGAGCGATGAACGATCGAAAAGTTGGCCAGTTTCAGGATCACGATACTCTTGGTCTTGGATCCAGAAATCAGCATAAGTAACGTAGCGGTCAAAAATATTTTGACCATATTCAGAATAAGATTCCAAATAAGCCGTTTGAATCTCTTTACCAATGAACTCGACATAACGAGGCACTAAGTAGCCTTTTAAAAACTCCATATATCGTTCAGCGATTTCTTGAGGGAACTGCTCGCGTTCAACTTGCTGTTCGATGACATAGAACAGATGAACGGGGTTAGCCGCAACTTCCGTTTGGTCAAAGTTGAATACGCGCGACAGTATTTTAAAGGCAAAGCGAGTCGATAAACCGGACATACCTTCGTCAACACCTGCGTAGTCACGATACTCTTGATAGCTTTTTGCTTTTGGATCGGTATCTTTTAGCGTTTCACCATCGTAGACGCGCATTTTGGAGAAGAGTGACGAGTTTTCCGGCACTTTTAGGCGCGAGAGGATACTAAATTGACCAAGTAATTCTAGTGTGCTTGGTGAGCATGGCGCTTTGGATAGTTCACTGTGTTCAAGCAGTTTTTGGTAAATTTTCACTTCTTCCGAGACGCGTAAACAGTAAGGAACTTTAACGATATAAACCCGGTCCAAAAACGCTTCGTTGTTTTTGTTGTTACGGAATGTCTGCCACTCTGATTCGTTTGAGTGCGCTAAAATCATGCCATCAAAGGGTAGGGCGGATAACCCTTCTGTTCCGTTGAAGTTTCCTTCTTGCGTGGCGGTTAAGAGTGGGTGAAGCACCTTAATTGGCGCTTTGAACATCTCAACAAACTCCATTAACCCTTGGTTGGCTTTACAGAGTGCACCGGAATAGCTATATGCATCGGGGTCATCTTGCGAGAAATGCTCGAGTTTCCGAATATCCACTTTCCCAACCAGTGACGAAATGTCTTGGTTGTTTTCATCTCCGGGCTCGGTTTTTGCGACGGCAATTTGATCGAGAATTGAAGGTCGTACTTTGACGACTTTGAATTTGGAAATATCGCCACCAAACTCGTGTAAGCGTTTGGCCGCCCAAGGTGATGTAATTGAGCGTAAATAGCGTTTTTCTATCCCATATTCCTGCTTGAGGATTTCGCCATCTTCAACCACATCAAACAGGCAAAATGGGTGGTCATTGACTGGGCTACGAACGCCATTTGCAGACAAAACATAAATAGGCATTTGTTGCATTAAAGCTTTGAGTTTCTCCGCCAGTGAAGATTTACCGCCACCAACTGGACCGAGTAGATAGAGAATTTGTTTTCTTTCTTCTAAACCTTGGGCAGCGTGTTTGAGGTAGGAAACAATCTGTTCTATGGCTTCTTCCATGCCATAGAAATCCTCAAAAGTTTTATAACGAGAAATCACCCGGTTAGAGAAAATGCGACTCAATCGGGGGTGTTTTGCTGTGTCTATCAGCTCAGGCTCACCAATCGCCATTAACAGCCGCTCTGCTGCATTGGCATAAGCACTTTTATCTTCTTTACACAGAGCTAAAAACTCTTGCAGTGATAGCTCTTCATCCTTGGCGGCTTCATAGCGTGCCTGAAAGTGGTCAAAAATACTCATAGTGAATTCCCCTCTGAAAACTGTCTAACTGACAACACCGCTTAAAAACACAAATTAATAACAATTTAAGACTAGTCCGAGTTTGACAATTTTGCTTAACAATTATGTGTTTATTTAAATTTCGTGACAGTAATAACG
>NZ_NDIO01000176.1:0-5016 GCF_002241085.1 Vibrio sp. V03_P4A6T147 | reverse complement strand
ATGCTCAACATAGTCGTTTATTGATTGACGCTTAACACCATAAACCCAAAATAGGCCTGACCAGTTTGTTAATTTCACTTTCGCACTTATTCTTTAGTAGATACGTGCCTAAACCAATAAGAAAAAAATATGAAACTAATGACGTTATTGATGACCGCAATATTACCACTCTCCATGGCGATTGCAGAAAATACGGATACCACCTCAGAACCAGTTACCGCTTATGGCGTAATGAATACGCAAAATAAGCAAACCTACACTTATGTACGCTGTTGGTATCGGCCCGCTGGCAATCATGATGACCCAGCAACAGATTGGGAGTGGGCATTGGATGAACAAGGAAATGACTACACCATTAGTGGTTACTGGTGGTCATCTGTGCGCTTTAAAAATATGTTTTATACTGACACCTCACAATATGAAATAAAGCAGCGTTGTGAAGAGACGCTCGGCGTCAGTCACGATTCTGCAGATATTACTTATTTCGCAGCAGACAATAGGTTCTCATACAATCATTCGATCTGGACTAACGATAAACAAAATGCCAAACCCGTCATTAATAAAATGGTGACCATAGGTGACAGCCTTTCGGATACAGGAAATATATTCAATGCGTCACAATGGAAATTTCCCAATCCTAACTCTTGGTTTTTAGGACACTTTTCCAATGGTTTGGTGTGGACAGAGTATTTAGCAAAAATGTACAATTTACCTGTATATAACTGGGCGATTGGCGGTGCCGCAGGGCGTAATCAATATATCGCGCTGACAGGTGTGAACGATCAAGTCAGCTCTTATCTAAATTACATGACAATGGCCAAAAACTACCAGCCAGAAAATACGCTCTTTACCCTTGAATTTGGCTTGAATGACTTTATGAATTACAACCGTGAAGTATATGAAGTCAAAGCAGATTTTAGCAGCGCGATGATTCGTCTTGTGGATTCAGGGGCCAAAAATATTATTCTACTCACCCTGCCCGATGCAACCAAAGCCCCGCAGTTCAAATATTCAACAGCAGAAGAGATAGCGAAAGTCAGCGCTAAGATCACCACCTTCAATGCGTTTATTCAGCAACAAGCACTGTATTATCAGATGCAAGGGGTAAATATCATCCTGTTTGATGCTCATAGCTTGTTTGAAAACCTCACAGCCAATCCACAGCAATACGGCTTTGAAAATGCGACCGATGCATGCCTCAACATCAATCGCAATTCAGCTTTAGATTACTTGTACCGTCATAGCTTAACCAATGATTGCGCTTACCATAGCTCTGACAAATACGTATTTTGGGGCGTAACGCACCCTACCACGGCCATCCATCAATTGATTGCCAACGAAATCAGTAAAAACTCTCTCGCGTCATTTCAATTTGAATAAGCACGCCTAACCTTGAAGACAGCACGCAAAGTGCTGTCTCTAGACCCAAATAGGCATCGCGGTAGCGGCTTTCACTTGACGCATGGCGAGGTGGGTATGCATATCTTTTACATTGTTGAGCCGCTGTAACTGACGCGTAAATGCTTCGTACCCTGATAAATTGGCACTAACGACTTCCAACAAGTAATCATACGCACCTGAAACCACATGGCAGCTGATCACCTCCTCCATCTCTTTGATTGCCTCTTCAAAACTATCAATGGAAGCGGCTTGATGATTATTCAGGCTAACTTCAACAAAAACCGTCATACCGACCCCGACAGCTTGCCGGCTTAAGCGAGCTTGATAGCCATCAATGATCCCGCTCTCCTCTAATCGTTTCAAGCGTCTTGCGCAGGGAGAAGGGGATAATCCAACCTTTTCTGCAAGCTCTGCGGTGCTTAAGCGTGCCTCTGTTTGTAATAAGGTCAACATGCGGCGGTCTATTCTATCCATTACTCGATCCTTGATGAAATCCACTAATATTTTGCTAATTTATAGCGGATAAGTGCTAAACCATCTAGCAATAAGGGTGAACTTGCCGGATAAAAGTAAGCCGAACCATAGATAATGGTGAGAAACCATCCATTGATGTGAATGAAATTATGATTTATGGCTACCTCGCGATAGGCACCACACTGTTATTATGGTCCGGCTTTTTCCTCTCTTTAAAGGCAGGGGCGAGCGGCCTATTAACCCCTGCGGATATTGCATTAACGCGCTTTTTACTGCCCGCTTTGTTGCTCTCTCCATTGGTTTGGAGAACTCGACATCAATTGCAAAATGTACCTATGCGTTACTTAATTGGTCTATTTATTGGCTGTGGATTGCCCTATTTACTAGTTACAAGCCATGCGATGCACTACGTTCCGGTTTCTGATGGTAGCGCGCTTGTTCCGGGTGTGCTGCCGCTGTTTGTCTCGGGTATAGCGGTGTTGCTGTTTAAACAGCCGTTAAGTCGCCATCGAGTCGCTGGGCTGACTTTAGTGGTGGCAGGGGTTGGTATTTTCCTCTATTCAAGTGCCACTGATTTTGAGTCAAACCGTTTGACCGGGCATTTGATGTTTTTAACCGGCAGCCTGATGTGGGCGATGTTTACAATTTGTGCGCGGGTAGCGAATTTGCATGCGCTCGTCAGCGCGGGATGGGTTGCTTTACTTTCTACTATTTTATTGGCCGTTCTAATCGCTTTAGGCATCGTCGATAGCTACTTAGCCACACACTCTTTTGCACACTGGCCGTGGAAAGAACTGGCAGGACACACACTGCTGCAAGGTGTCGGGGCGGGGCTCATTGCAGCATTTACCTATTTATATGCAGTTTCAACACTCGGCGCAGAACGCTCCGCGGCCTTTGGCTCTGCAACACCAGTCGTGGCAACCTTGTTGGCGATTCCCGTTTTTGGTGAGATGCCAACGCCTTTGACTTGGATCGGATTAGGGTTGATAAGCTTAGGTAGCTTGGTTGCCAGTAATGTTTTAATGAAACACGATCATTCGCAACATTACCGGCCCCCAACGCATCAAAAACGAAGCGCTAAGCGCTCATATCAGCGATAGCAAATCTCTGCCCAACGAGCCAAACCAGCAGTCACTGAACCAAAGTAGTTACCGCTGACAACGGGTACGTGGGGAAGTTGCTGCTCTACCGCTTGGCGTAATATTGGAGAACGAGCAGATCCGCCCGTCATAAAGATAACATCCGGCTTTACGCCACCTTGTTCAACCGCTTCTTTGACCAATTCCACCATTTTCGCTTTAGGGGATTCAATGGCGTCGATCATTTGCTCACGCTCAATTTGCACTTCGATCTGCTCAGAAAGAAGATCGAGCACCACCTGACATTGCGTAAGATCAGATAGAGCAATTTTTGCCTCTTCTGCACGGCGTACAATTTGATAGCCGAGCGTTTCAAAATAGACTTTCAGCAAACGCGCCAACTTTTCTGGTTGCTGCGCCTCTTTGTGTAGCAATTTCAATGCTGCCAAGTTTTGCTGAGCATAGAAGTCACGTTGCGCTTCCACGTTATTAATTGCAATCGGGTTCCAAAACTGCGTGATCGGCATATCAATGCCAGAAATGGCTTTACTTCCTAATCCAAAAGAAGACATCAACTGTTTGAAAGCAATATAGATATCAAGATCATTGCCTCCGACCCGTTGGCCACTATGCGCAAGCAAACTCGCGGTGCGGTCGTCACGCCCTCGCCAACTCGGCCCCATTTTTAGCAATGAACAGTCAGTGGTTCCACCACCGATATCAACCACCAGTACGGTTTGATCTTGCACCAGAGTCGCTTCATATTCTAAACCCGCCGCAACGGGTTCAAACTGAAAACTGATGTGCTGAAAACCGGCGCGTTTCGCCGCACGTTGTAAAATAGATTCCGCTTGTCGATTGGCCTCTTCACCACCTCGGCCATGAAAGTTAATAGGACGACCAATCACAGTATCTTGGATAGTGCGCTGAAGGTGCTGCTCTGCATTGTGCTTAATATTGACCATCATGGCGCACACCAAGTCTTCGAAAAAACTGACCTGCACATCACGTAAACCTGCCGCGCCTAGAAATGATTTAGGGGATTTAACGTAATAAATATCGCGCGGATCCTGCAGATAGAGATCGAGCGCCGCTTGGCCAAAGGCAATGTCTTGCGCGGCAAGTTCAATACTCTCTTCTCTATTCACATTGATCGCGCGGCGAAGTACTTGCTCACCAATTTTATCGCTTGGCGTAATATTATGATGACGGAACAGATGCTCAGAAATGGACTCTCGCGTCGGGGCGCATATTGTCGAAGGAATGTAGTGGCTTTTACCTTCTATGGGTAACAATGTTGGCTGCCCATCTTGCATCATCGCGACAGAACAGTTCGCCGTTCCATAGTCAAAACCAATAAACATCGCTACCTCCTAGCATCAGAAAAAGGCCGGCGATCCTACCTTATGATTTTCACAAATACTATCCCCAAGCTACTTGGAATGTCTGGCGAGAAAAGACATGGATTGGTTTACACAAACCAAGAGACGAAAAAAGACAGCAGCAGGCAGCCCACATAAGCCATTTTAATCACCTTGATATGTCGATAGTGGATAAGACAAGGTGACAAGATAAACAACGGAATCAGGACAAAAATGGGGTTCATACTGAATAGCCAGCTTAACAATACAACAGAAAGTGCATAGTAGAAGAGCCACGAATTTGGAACCGACAACTTTTTGCCAAGTCCCACTATAAATAATAATGCAGCAAGTAAAGGTAACATCATTAATTACACCTTTATGGTATTAATTCTCATTTACATCAAATATTAGTCACTGTTCAGCGCAAAAGCAATAGAAAAACTAGGTACATTATCAGACACCAAGAGCCATACTCAACACAGGCATTGGAACCGTCTTTCATTTCTCTTTACCCACCCGAATAATGATTAGTTTTTCTAATTCAAATCATAGATTTTTATCTTGCTCAACTTCACACTTTTAGATTGATAAAAGCGCCTAGCATCACTAATATCTCGCGCCGAAAGAGCGATACTTTCAACGCTGGCCATTAGTTTCATTATTCATATTAATTATATTTCGTAGTTGCACTATTG
>NZ_NDIO01000001.1:0-5075 GCF_002241085.1 Vibrio sp. V03_P4A6T147 | reverse complement strand
CTACAATGGTTTGTAACCGCTTGTATTTTTTGGCGTTGTTGGGATCCATCTGTGACATCAAAAAATACTGATTAGATAGAATTAGTCGTTGAGCGTTGGTCATTTCCATGGAGGTAGCCTCACTAAATTTTATGTTCTATTTGATGGCATAAGGTTAACAGCAATTATCGACAATGAAACATGATCTCAACACGGATTTAATATGGAAAGCATAAAATGTGTGCAATTCTTGTTACTTTTTGTGTAAGTGGTTATAGATATAATCTTTGTCGGAAAAGACACGCAACCATTCTGGCTTAAATACGGATAGTATCGCTAACGCCATACCATTGAGCAGCCCTTCTGGGAAAGCGAGTAAAGGAACAAAAATTAGGTAATTATCGCGGATGACTTGCCAGTCATGTTGCCCAAGAAGCAATTGATAAGCGGTGTTAATGGCCAAATGCAGACTACCCGTCAGGCCGCCATTTAAAAAACCAGCCACAAAAATAAACACAAAAATATTGCGCGGTAGATAATGATAACTCAAAGCAAACAAAGCATAACTAACTAGGATTGGCAGTAGCGATGATAGCAGTAAGTATTCGGGGATGTTAAAGAAGGCCAGTTTACCGACCGCCGCCAGTGCGAATGTAACAGGAATAGTTATAACAAATGCGCAGCGCCAGCCAAACATCATCGTGAGGGTTGTTAAACCGAGAAAATGGATAGGCAATCCTTCGGTCACTCCGGCTTGAGCTAACCACAAAAGAAAAAGCGCAAAAGAGGCAAAATAGGTGAGATGCTGAAAGGATTTCTCGGCCTTAAACTTTGTCCAAAATGAGTATTTAAAATCGCGAAGGGTCGTTAACCCAACAAGTAGCAGGAGCAATAGCACCGCAAGTTGTTCCAGCTGCATGGCTAGCCTCTCTATAAAAATACCAGCATTATGCTGGCATTTTTATGGTTATTAAATCAAGCAATCAATATTTTATGTTTGAGTGATACTGAGCTAAGATCCCAACGATTTTGTCCATGGTCTCTTTTGACGGCGGATTCACACCTTCTAATGGGTATTCTAGCCCCATTGCTTCCCATTTATGAGCGCCCAATTTGTGATAAGGCAGCAGCTCTACTTTCTCGATGTTATCCATATCTTTAATAAAATCACCAAGCATATGAGCCGCTTCTTCGTCATCAGTGTAGCCAGGAACAATCACATAACGGATCCACGTTTTTTTACCTATGGTGTGTAAGTAGCGCGCGAAATCTAAGGTTCGCTTATTCGACACACCAATAAAATCATGGTGGATCTCATCTTTCATGTGTTTGATGTCTAACATCACTAAATCAGTGGCATCGAGTACTTCATCAATCACGTCTGTGTGTTTGCGAATATAACCGTTGGTATCTAAGCAGGTGTGAATGCCCTCAGCTTGCGCTGCGCGGAATAAATCACGAACAAATTCAGGTTGAAGCATAGCTTCACCGCCTGAACAGGTAATTCCGCCGCCAGAGGCTTTCATAAAATGGCGATAAGATTTTGCTTCGGTAATGATTTCTTCAACAGTCACTTCCTTGCCTTCATGGGTGTCCCATGTGTCACGATTATGACAATACATACAACGCATTAGGCAGCCTTGCATAAAAACAATGAAGCGAATTCCAGGGCCATCTACCGTGCCACAAGACTCAAAAGAATGAATACGACCAGTTGTTGACATCAGTTCATCTCGAATAGGTTATTTGCCCGTTATTTTATTACAAATGGTAGGGATTAAGTAGGGTTAATGTGCAATTGCCGCCGCATATCCTAAACCATATGTTGTGGCTCAAAATGAATGTCATGAAATTCTGCACATTGACTACACTGTATAGAAATAAGAACTCGTTGAATGCGATAGGGTTTAAATAAGGAATAGTTCATGGATGTACAGTTTTCTCAAAAGCAAAAAATCAGTCTATTTTTAGTTATCCTTTGTGTTGGTTTTTTAGGTTTAGGGATTTATACCGCAAAGAGCTTGATGGGAATGGATGAACAGTATCGTTCCAGTGGCGAAGTGGCATCCGGTTCTGTGGCGATATTTACTACTCAAGCAAATTTGTTGTCGCTTGCATCAGAGCTCAACAACATGCAAGGCAATCAGGTCAACTCGATTTTGAATAAATTGGATCAGTTGATGGGAGAGGTGAATGCTAATGTTGCTTTCCTGCAAAAGACCAATTTTGCTCAAGAAGGGGAAGTGTTGCTCAAGGCGGCCAAACAATTTGACCAATTTTTGCGTCCTTGGTTGCAAGTGAAATCAGAGGTGGGTTTCAACGTTAACGAAGGTAAGCTGGGTGAGCTGAAAACGTTGGCCACTACGATAGAGAAAAAGATAGATGAGACGGGGATGGTTACAATCAACTCGGATTTTCAAGCCATGGTTAAGGCGCAGCAAAATTATTTATTAGAACCCACGGAGCAAAACTTAAAACTGTTTAATCGTGCTATGGCCAGTTTCGTCAATATGTCTGATTCTTATTCGATGTTGGATCTGTATGAAAAAGAGATACAACAATTTAAACAGGCTTTTTTACGTGTGAGTGAACTGTCTCAGCAATTGCAAGTGATGGAGAAACAAAGAGGCGATACAGAGGCGCAAGTTAAGTCGGTGATTCAAGATATTTCAACCAAGCTTTCCGCGTTGAGTGAGCAATATCAGTTGGCCGCAAAAACGACCGCATCGCAAACACAGTGGTCCGTATTAGCGGCCTGTGCGTTACTTGCCATATTGACCATTGCTATTTTCCTTACCTTTAGTTTTTCTCTTTCTCGTTCTTTGTCGCAAACTATTCACGTGTTGAACAATATCTCGCGTGGCGATTTGTCACGCCGTATGCCGATGACGAATAACGAAAAGGACGAATTCAATCAACTGGCATTGGCCATTAACCAAAGCTGTGAAAATTTAGGGAAATTGGTGAGTGGTGTGCAGAAAAGCAGTGAAGCCTTGTCTGGTGATGCCGCATCACTGAATGTTGGATTAGACACTTTAGTGACAAATCAATCTGACGTTTTGGGACAAACGCAATTATTGGCATCGGCCACAGAAGAGGTCAGCGTGACGACCCAAGAAGTCTCCAACTCATTGGAGTTTGTTGCGGAACTCAGTAAATCTTCTATGCAAAGCGCAGAAGAGGGAGGAAAAGTGATTTCCGTTGCTATTACGTCACTGGTTGAGGTTGGTAAAATCCTAAGCTCGGCCGCAGGCCACATTCATCAACTTGAACAAGCTTCTGCAAAAGTAGACTCGGTGATGGACATCATTAATGGTATTGCCGAGCAGACTAACTTATTGGCACTCAATGCCGCAATTGAAGCGGCGAGAGCGGGAGAGCAAGGTCGTGGCTTTGCTGTTGTCGCTGATGAAGTTCGAAGTTTAGCGGTAAGAACGGTCAATGCCGTGGCCGAAATTTCCGGCACGATTGATACTATGCAAAAGGAAAGTGCGGAAGTAATCACTTATATTGCGCAATCTGAGCAGTCTATGCAGAGTGGGCAAGAGAAAGGTAATGAGGCGATACAGGCCATCGCGCAAATTATCAAAAAAGCAGATGAAGCGGCGAATAAAACAGAAGCCATTTTTGCATCGATCCGAGATTTGGCGACCACTAGCCATTCAATGGCAGATAATATGATACAAATATCTCGAGCCATGAAAGCCTTGGAAGAGAACAATGAACAGTTAAGAGCAACCAGCCAGATTGTGGATAAACGCTCTAGCAGCCTAAGTGTAGACTGCCAAAGTTTCACCATATAATTTCAGTTTGCTAAACGTTAGAAAAAAGCAAAAAGAGAAATATTGCCGACACCGTGAATGGAGTTTTTGTCTTCCTTATACTCAGGTGTGTTTGCGGTGAACGTTAAACTCGCACCGACTTGTTGAATATACCAAGCCGCACCAACTACGGCGGTCGCCTGAAGATTTTCCAAGTTAACTTGGTAATATTCAGATGGGTGATCCAATCCGTTTAAAGGCCTATCTCCTTCGATGGTAATGTCATTGAAGCGATAGCGTCCTTCTACACCTCCGAATAGAAACCATCCAGTATCCGAGGCACCAATCATCCCTGCCGAGAAAGGGTTTTCTGCACTGATTTGAGCACTGCCAAAGTTACCCGCAAGATCGGCCCCCCAACGCATCATAAAACCTGTGGAGAGATCACTGCGAAAGTTACCTACATTGACCTCTGAAACGTTGGAAAGCTCAACGTCAGTTCCTGCATAGCTGCGGTATCGTGTCAGATTAAAGTGAGACAGATAACCCACGCTGCCGACGATTTTTTCCTCTACTTGGTAGGCCCAGCCATTGGGTTCGTCAGATTTAGTGATGCTGTGCACTAACTTTTGCGCTTTCTCAGAAAGCGCAGCATCTCCGGTGGTTCCAATGGTTAAATTTGCCCGCGTGGCTTGTTGGGGATGCAAACTAATATAGTTAAGCTCGGTGTGTAAATACCCAGCGTAAGGTCGTTCATTCGGCTCTGGTTTGGTAAGAGAAATCTCCGAAGGAGTCCACATTTTGTGGCCAATGCTGATCTCCCATTTGTCCAATGGGGCCGCTCCCCAAACCGAAAGGCTGAGTGGTTTAGTCCACCAATATGGAGCAATCGCCCCTGAGGTGTAGCTTAAAAATAAACCATTGGTGTAGTCGCGATCTACGCCAAATACGCCATCGTTATCGAGGTTAAAAGCAACCGTTGCGTGTTGAGAGGCCAGCGCAGAAGCACTGAGTAACGTCAATGGAAGAATGTGAAATAGCTTCATACGAACACTGCAGAGTATAGACAAGCCCTAATCATATAGGAAAGATGCGCTATTCAGTTGATAAATAGGCAATTGAATCAAAATAAATGTGGTAAGCGTAACATTTGTGGTCGATGCATTGCGCATTTTTGATTTCTGAGTATAAAAAAAGCCCCACTCATCGAGCAGGGCTTAACTATTTTGCTAGTAATTTAACTGAAATTATAGAGATTCAGTGAAAGTACGTGCAATAACGTCAGCTTGTTGTTCAGCAGTCAGTGAGTTAAAACGCACAGCATAGCCAGATACA
>NZ_NDIO01000362.1:0-20191 GCF_002241085.1 Vibrio sp. V03_P4A6T147 | reverse complement strand
ATGAACCAAATATGAACATCTTTATCTGTCTTTGTGCTGTTTGTTTAACCCGTTGGGGATTCACTTATTAGTCAGTAGCATGTACTTTGTCTGGCTGTAGATTTTAATCGTAGAGCACGAAGATAATGAAAGATCCCGAATTTTGGCACAAGAAATGGGCCTCCAACCAAATAGGATTTCACTTAGAAGATGTGAACCCATTGTTGATCGAATATTGGCCTCAACTCTCACCTCAACGAAATGAACGTGTATTTGTACCATTGTGCGGAAAAAGTGAAGATTTGATATGGCTCGCTTCTCAGCATGAACAGGTTCAGGGTGTAGAGCTGAGTGAAATTGCCGTTCGTTCCTTTTTTGCCGAGCATTTTTATACGCCAACGGTCACTCGCTTAAATGGAGCGCATGAACTGTATCAGTTTGATGAACTGATGATTTATACCGGAGATGTTTTTAGTGCGCCGCTAAAAGCGGTTGAGCTTATCTACGACCGAGCGGCGTTAGTTGCGCTGCCCCCTGAAATGCGAAAGGAGTACGTTACTCGCTTGCTTTCATTGTTGAAAGAGGGCGGAAGGGTGCTGCTTGTGACGCTGGATTACGTTCAAAGTGAAATGACGGGTCCTCCATTCTGTGTCGCCAAAAATGAAGTTGAGTCGTTATTCACTGACTGCAAAGTGACGTGTCTGTTTCGTGACGATGCTGATGAAAATCACCCTAAAATCAGTCAACGAGGATTAAGCCGTTTTGCTGAAGTCGTGTGGTTAATTGAGAAGTAACAGACTATGCTTAAATCGTTTATTTATACATCTTATACAACAATAAATAGGTAGGTTTTAGGCGTTTGATGAGAGCAAGCCATTACGTCTATATCAGCCGCTCTAATACTAAGGAAAAACTATGGGTTTGTTTAGTCGGAAGCCAAGCAGCAATCAACAGTCTAAAAAGAGCAGTGATGAACTTGTGGTTGATTCAATAAAACGCACGATGGCTTATATTGAGTTTGATCCACAAGGACATATTCTGACTGCCAGCTCCTCATTCTTACAAGTGTTGGGTTATTCATTATCGGAAGTGGTGGGCCAGCACCATCGAATGTTCTGTGAAAGTGAATTTGTTAATGCGCCTCAATATAGTCAACTTTGGCAAAATTTAGCGCAAGGTAAACCTCATGCGGGTACGTTTTGCCGTTTAACTAAAAGCCATAATAAAGTGTGGATTGAAGCTACGTACATCCCAGTAAAAGATGAGCAAGGAAAAGTGGTTAAGGTGGTGAAGATTGCCAGTGATGTCACTGCTGCAAAAGAGAAATTGGATAGACAAGTGGCCGTATTTGAAGCTGTCGATAAGTCAATGGCTGTGATTTCTTTCACTCCCGATGGGACGGTTGTGGAGGCGAATCCAAACTTTCTGTCCTGTGTTGGGTACAAATTACAAGAAATCGTTGGTAAACCACATCGCCTATTCTGTGACGATGAGTTTTATAGAAAGAACCCGAATTTTTGGGCGTCGCTCGCCAGCGGCCATTTTCAAACGGGATTATTTAAACGTTTTACAAAACATGGTGATGAAATTTGGTTAGAAGCGACTTACAACCCCATCTTTAACGAAAAGCATAAAGTGATTGGTGTGACTAAGTTTGCAACTGATGTCACGCAACGAGTACTGCAAGCTCGGGCGATTAAAGATGCAGCAGAAGTGGCGCATCACACCTCACAAGAAACGGTACATATTGCTCAACTCGGGACGGGAACGCTAGCCGAAGCCGCTTCCATTGCTAAAGAGATTGATAACGCGATCACTAAGGCGAATACATCGATGACGCAACTGGCCAACCAGTCGCAGCAAATCACCAAAATTGTAACCACCATTACAGGCATAGCAGAACAGACTAATTTGCTGGCGCTCAATGCCGCTATCGAGGCTGCGCGTGCTGGGGAGTATGGCCGGGGTTTTGCTGTGGTTGCTGATGAGGTGCGCTCATTAGCCTCCAATACCACCAAAGCGACCGATGAAATTGGTAATATTGTTAAGCTCAATAGCGAACTGACCAACAGCTCGACATCGATGATGGGGGCAATTCAAGGCCAAGTCACGGCATGTAATAGCAAACTAGAAGAGACGCAAAAGCTGATTGATGAAATGAGAAAAGCCGCGGACAGTGTGGTTGGCACAGTCAGTGAACTGATTAAAGAGTAAAGCTCTGCAGCGAGTATTGTTGGTGAAGAAAATGAAAGCGAGCCTAGTGGCTCGCTTTGCGTTTTTACAGAATCACTTGCACGCTTTTGGCACATTGAATTGCGTTGTGCAAAGCCTGTTTGAGTTCTTTATCTTTCGCCAGAGCAACCCCAAGCCGACGGCGTCCATCAATGTCTGGTTTACCAAACAGACGAAGTTGAGTGTGTGGGATAGACAGTGCTTCATTTATTCCATCAAATCTAAGGTTAGTGGAGGTGCCTTGACCTAAAATAACCGCAGATGCCGATGGCCCATATTGGGTAATACTGTTGATTGGCATACCCGTGAACGCGCGCACGTGTAACGCAAATTCAGACAGCTCTTGCGAAATGAGGGTGACCATTCCCGTATCATGTGGGCGAGGGGACACTTCATTGAAGATAACATTATCGCCTTTTACAAACAGTTCAACACCAAATAAGCCGTAACCACCGAGTGCATTAACCACTTGTTCTGCTACATATTCAGCGGCTTTAATTGCGTTAGCCGACATCACTTGTGGTTGCCATGATTCGCGATAATCCCCTTCCTCTTGTCGATGGCCAATGGGAGCGCAGAAATGGACACCATCCACTGCTCGAATCGTCAAGAGAGTAATTTCGTAGTCGAAATCGATAAAGCCTTCGACGATCACTCTACCAGCTCCACTGCGGCCACCTTCTTGAGCGTATGCCCAAGCGCGGCTAATATCCTCTTGCGTCTTAATCACACTTTGGCCTTTACCTGATGAACTCATCACAGGCTTAACTACGCAAGGCATACCGACATGCTCAATCGCCAGTACAAAATCATTATAGTCATCAGCAAACTGATAAGGAGAGGTAGGTAAGGCAAGAGTTTCTGCGGCTAAACGGCGAATGCCTTCACGGTTCATCGTCAATTGAGTGGCCGTTGCAGTGGGGACCACGTTTAAGCCTTGCGCTTCCAGTTCAACCAGCTTGTGAGTGGCAATTGCTTCAATTTCTGGCACCACGTAGTCTGGTTTTTCGAGTTCGATAATGGCTTGTAGCGCATCGCCATCGAGCATATCCAATACGTGGCTACGATGCGCCACCTGCATTGCTGGAGCGTTGGCGTAGCGATCACAGGCAATCACTTCTAAACCAAGGCGTTGGCATTCAATTGCCACCTCTTTGCCCAATTCTCCGGAACCAAGCAGTAAAACGCGGGTGGCATTTTCACGTGTAGTAGTACCAAACATAGTGAATCCTTACATTCAAGCAATAGGTAATAGCGAAAACAGCCAAAATCATACTAAAATTAAGAATAAAAGCAAACGTTTGCCTTTGTGATGAGAGATGAGTGATTTCCTGTTCGTGCTGTCGATAGAGTGGTTTGTGTAATACGCAGTAAACGAACTCATATCTGTACAAAATTAAGGCTGAAATAGCAATTAATGTGCAGTAAACAGCATTCGAGAAACTGCGTTAAGAATATGAAGTAATTTCAGTCTAAAGTTTATGTGGGATTGACTAAGAAAAAGACACCTATGGCTATGAAAACTTTCTTACGTTTGCGTTTTATTACTCTACACACGAAAACTGCTCTGTTGTTTTCTGTCGGGTTGGTTGGGATCATTCTTAGCAGCTTATTTATTACTCGCCACTTTTTTTTATATAGTTTGAATGAACTTGAATCAATTGAGATTCATCGAGATAGCAATCAAGCTCAGTCGGTCATTCAAGATCTTTTAGTACAGCAAGAAAAGCGTTCTTATGATTGGGCTTATTGGGATGAAACTTATCAGTTGCTGTTGAATGGTGACACTCAATTTGCTGAGCGCAACTTGTATCCTGATTCCCTCGATACTTTAGGTTTAGACGTTTTGGCTTTCATCACCGAATCTTCGCAATTGGTTGAATATTTATGTCGGGATATTGAATCTGGCACAAACTGTTCGTTAGTGGAACAGTTGATACGCTCACAAGGTGTGAGCGACCATTTAATTCAGATGCATCACACACTTGATGAGGATAAAACTAGCCGCTCTGGCCTCATCCGTGTGGAAAATAGTGTGTGGGTGGTGAGCCTAACTCCGGTGCGTAACAGTGAAGGTACGGCTGATGTTGTGGGGTGGATGCTATGGGGACAGCACTTAACCCGCCGTTTCCCTTCTCAGTATCAGAACCTACTAACCGCTAAAAATGACATTGTAGTTACCGATGCTCCTGTGATTTTACCTGTTAGTCATAATCAAGAAGGTATTGAAAGAGATCAAAATAATATCACGCATTACACCTTACTTAGTGATATGACAGGGCAACCTATTGGCTATCTAAAAACCAGTGCTCAGCGGCTTTACTATCAAAAAGGGAACGAAACTTTTTATTATTTGATTTTGACGATCATCATTGCGGCCGGCTTTGTCGCCGTGGCTACTTTTGCTCTGTTTCGCAGCAAGGTAGCCAAACGGTTTGAGAATTTTGAGCGTGGGATCAATCAGCTGATTGAAGAGAGTGCATTCTCTTCACAATCGAGTGATAAACAAGATGAGTTTGAACGAATTACCGAACTTGTCCGTTCACTTGCTGCCTCATCCTCCTTGGCGGAAGATAGGCTTAAAGAGACGTTACAGAAATTTGATGCACTCTATCAAAGCCAAAATCTCGGAATGTTGCTGGTGGTTGATCGCTTCATTGTCGATGTGAACCAAGCCTTGTTGGATATGCTTTCTTATTCTAGAGATGAGTTGGTTGGAAAGGTTTTAGATGAGTTTTGTATTATACAAAATGATGTGGTGTGCAGCAGTGAATTACTCTACCAAAATATAGAACAAGGGATGCGTGAATTTGAGGGACATGTTGTTACAAAGAGTCAGCAGCGTTTAGAGTGTCTTATCGAAGCTACATTGATAGAACAACGTGGGCATCGTTCTATCATGCTATCGATTACTGATATCAGCGAGCAAAAGCAGCAAGAGCAGCTTATTTACGACCTTACCCATTGTGACCCAGTGTCAGGTTTACTTAATCGTCCAACGATGATGAGCCAAGTCCAACCTTTGATTGACAATCCGACCGAATGTGGTGGGTTTTCCGTGCTCTACCTACGGGTTAAAAGACTAAAAGAAATTTCAGAAGTGTACGGACACAGTGCTTACGATATGGCCGTTAAACATTTTTCGGCTACGCTTAGAAACCGTTTCAACAGGTCCATAATGGGACGAATTAGTGAATATGAATTTATGGTGTGTGAGTTGGGTAACGGGGCAACCTCTTTTTTGATTCATAGAGGCACTAAGCTTATCGATAGTTACAAGAGGAAGACTGACATTGGCGGCTTGGAACTCGATTTGAGTGTGGAAGGTGCTGTGATTGATTCACAATTGGCTATCGATTCTTTTGAAACTTTGGTTCAAAGTGGTTTTTATGCCATTCAACAAACAGAGAAAGCTGGAGCCAGCCTGGTTGTTTCAGTGACACAAGAATTGTTTGTTCATGCCCAGAAGTCGTTAGCGATCAATCGAGATCTCATCTCAGCTGTGAAAGATGGCCATATTATTGCTTACTATCAGCCGATTGTTCGTGCAGACAGTGCCGAAATCATTGGCTTTGAAGCTCTGGCTCGCTGGGAACACACTCAACTTGGTATGGTTTCGCCAGCCGTATTTATCCCTTTGG
Source organism: Vibrio sp. V03_P4A6T147 (assembly GCF_002241085.1). Classification (NCBI taxonomy): domain Bacteria; kingdom Pseudomonadati; phylum Pseudomonadota; class Gammaproteobacteria; order Vibrionales; family Vibrionaceae; genus Vibrio; species Vibrio sp. V03_P4A6T147. The sequence goes on along the minus strand of NZ_NDIO01000362.1, from coordinate 14,339 downwards.
CTGAGCAACGTAAAGTGATCATTGAATTGGGAGAGCAGATACTAGGCCAAGCCTGCCAATTTATTAACGAACTGCAAACGCAGTCGCAATTTTCGTTGGGTAAACGTCTAAGTATTCACGTCAATCTTTCTAGCCCGCATTTCTACAGTAAAAAATTGGTCGGGTACTTATCAGTATTGATTGAAAAATATCAAATTGAACCGGGACAATTAGTGCTCGAATTGACGGAAAGTATGTTGTTGGGGGCTGAAGAAGAGACGATCAAACGCATGGATGCGATAAAAAAACTCGGTATACAGTTGGCGCTTGATGATTTTGGTACGGGGTATTCCTCGTTTAGTACATTGTGTGATTTTCCATTAGATATAGTGAAGTTAGACCAGTCTTATATTTCCACATTGGAATCCAATGACAAAGCCAAAACTTTGGTGCGCAGTATTATCAATATGTCGCAAGAGCTAGGCTTAACTACCGTGGCTGAAGGGGTTGAAACTGCTTCGCAGCTGCGCAAACTCAAAGTCTGGAATATTGATGAGATCCAAGGCTTCTATTTTTACAAGCCGATGAGTAAACAAGAGGTGTTCGATAATTTGTTGGGCGGAAAGGATATGCGGTAAAACCTGTACCATCAAAAGGCAAAAATCCCCATTCGCGCTGGGGATTTTTCACTAGAGCGCCTAAACCACAAGATAGGAAAGAGGAATGTCTGGGTTAATTACTTCCAAGGTGGCTTGAGTATCGGCTAAATGGCTAATACTGCCATCAGACATCTCAACTAATGCGGCTGCGACAATATTATCAAAGCGTTGGCCATCCATCATTAACTGAACAAGAGCAACTTGCAATGGTGGTAAGCTTGGGTTGAATGCGGCATTTTCAGCATACGCACCGACGTAGGTTTTACCATTCTCAACTTGCAGGGCAACACCACTGAGATTGTTGGTATAGGGTGCGTAACTGCGGTTTAGGCCATTAAGGGCTAAGCCAATGAGTGGGTCATCTTCGCTAGTTGTTTTGCCGTGGTTAGCGTCTGCCATTAGACCAGAATCAACACCTAAATCAGCAGGACCAAATGATTCAGGTAGGTACTCTTGCAGTGACTTCTCATCACGCTGTGGTAGCTGAATGACAAGCGAGTCTGCGGTCGTAAGCTCATTCATAAACTGACGGCAGTGCCCACAAGGGCTGAAGTTGATGGTAATATCAGCAACGCCTTGTTCACCTTTCATCCACGCATGGCTGATGGCACATTGCTCGGCGTGTACGGTTTGGCCTAATTGTGCACCGGAAAACTCCATATTCGCGCCAAAGTACAAACGGCCCGATAAACCTCTGACGATGGCTCCCACGTAAAAGTTTGAAAGCGGTACATAAGCATAGGCGGCCGCAAAAGGCAGCAGTGCAACGCGCAATTCCGCATCGTCTAAGCCAGAAAGAGAAAGCAGTTGGTTGAACTGTTCTGGTGATAGGGTTGCGTCAAAATCATCGCACAGCAGAATGGGCGACAAAAATTCTGCAACGGTTTTTGGCGTATCAGCTAGCGCCTGTTCAATACGGCTTTTCATAATGAGTCCTTATCTATGTATTGACGAATATTCTAGGCGAAGAATGAAATTTTACTGAGATTTAAGTCACGTAATGCAATGTAACGTAATTTTGGTTTTCACATTTAGAGTGAGGTCACACATGAAATCGATTACAGTCAGCCTTAGAGTGAGACACGTCTACAATCAAAATCCATGAGTAGACGTATCTTTGATTTCTGTTGGCACTCTATAGCGTGGACAACCACATTGAAAAAGCAAAAAAACTTGGAGCAAGTATCGATGTGATTACGCCGCACACGACTAATGCAAGTGAACTAAATGCTGCGTCACGTGGATCTTTTTCAGCGCAGGTTGCTGTGCCCAGCGCATGAGATACGGTGCCCATGGTTAAGCCTTTAGCAATTGGATGCGTGATGTTGAGAAGGTTATAGATAGGGTAGGCGAGAATCGCGCCAAACAGCCCTACAATGACCACTAAAACGGCGGCAATGGCTGGCTCCCCACCGAGGTTACTGGAAACTTCCATCGCAATCGGTGTGGTAACTGATTTACCCAGTAGGCTGGCGATTAAATGTATATCCGTTTGAAGATAAACAGCAATTAAGCTGGCTGTGAGCATTGACATAGCACTGCCCACCCCGCAGGCGAGGGCAATGATGCGCCAATTTGAGCGGATCTGAGGCAGTTGTTCATAGAGAGGATAAGCCAGCGCCACCACGGCCGGTTGCAACAGAAAGCTCAGCCACTGGTTATCAGCATAGTAACTGGGATAAGGGATGTTAAAAAATAGCAAGATAGGAATGATGATCACAAGGCTGAGCAGTAACGGATTCATTATGGCCGTTTTGCATTTTTTACTGATCCAACGTGTCAGGAAAAAGACCGCAATCGTGAGCAATAACCACATCACTTATTCCCCTTTTTCAAAAAACGATCCAGCCCTAAACCCAGACAAACTAATACGATCAGCGTACCGCCCACCGCGCTAGCAAGAATCGGTATGGCGTTACTCATCAATAAATCAAAATGCTCGATTAATCCGACACTGATAGGGACAAATAAAATGACCATATAACGGATAAAAAGACTGGCACTGGGTTTTACCCATTCGACAGGCACGAGCCCACTTGCCAATAAACTAAACAGAATTAGCATTCCGATAATACTGCCCGGAATGGTGATGCCAAGCCAATGTTGAAGATTGATACCTGCCATCAGGCAAAGGAAAATCAGCCCCATAGAGACCAAATATTTTGCAATGGTATTCACAATAAAAGTCGGTGCCTTGTTGTGCCTAAACTATTTTCGGAAATGGAATCGCAGCGTGTTGGTTTGAAACCTGACAGCGCGAAAACCTCGTACATTAACTCGCGATGTCTTCCACATAACGGTAAACGGATTTTAAAATAGCCATTTTCTTTTCGTCACTGCTGTGGGTGTGAACTAAGTTCTCTAAATTGAGCATGTACTCTTCAAGGTGGCTTTCGAAATAATCACGACAGTGAGTTGCCCAACGTCTTTGCTCTTCGTCACTTAATGTCAATGGGTAATGGCGAGCGCGGTAGCGAAACAGCAAGGGTTCGATGCGCTTATCGCTAAAACTAATGTCTAATGCGGCGAGATTGACTGGGTCAGCTTGGCGAATGATCTCCATCGCCGCTTTGTCGGCTGGAGAGAAGAAACCGTCGTAGAGTTGAGTATCGACATCGTCACTGTGCTTATATTCTCGCTCAATTGTGTAGAGGCCAATCAGCTTTTCTCTGATCTCAGGGTACTGCTTGATGAGCGCTAAGTGTTCAAGGCACAGGTTTCTATCGACCCCGATATGGTCTGCATTTTCGGCCGTTAATGTTTTGGCCGGCGCAAGGATAGGGCATTTATTGAGATGCACTAATTTGATGGGCACTGGCAATTCATCTTCTGCCAACTCTTCGCGTTTGGTATATAGACGTTGATGCAGTTCTTCGCTGCTTAAATCGATCAGGGGTTGAGGGTTTTTGGCAAGGTCCACCACAATAACCGCATTTTGATTGGTGGGATGCCAAGCAATCGGCACGATCCAACTGGTATATTGGCATTCTCGGCCTAACATACCCGATACGTGCATTAAAGGTGTCATGTTGACGATATCAATCAGATCATTGAGTTTGCGTTTATGGCGCATGTTAAAAAAGTAATCAAACAACTTGGGTTGGGCGGCTTTTACTTTTTTGGCTAGCTCAATGGTGGCGATAACATCGGCCATAGCATCGTGGGCATTCGCATGTTCGATGCCATTGGCAACTGAGAGATGCTCAAGCTTAAAACTGGTAAAGCCTTCGTCATTTTCGGGCCAGTTGATGCCTTCTGGGCGTAGCGCATGGCAGGCGCGCATCACATCAAGTAAATCCCAGCGTGAATTGCCGTTTTGCCAGCTCCAAGCATACGGATCAATGAAATTACGATAGCAAGTGTAACGCGTTACTTCATCATCAAAACGAATACTGTTGTAACCAAGGCTGGTGGTATTGGGTGTGGCGAGTTGTTGATGAATTTTGGCGATAAATTCAGGCTCTGGCAAGCCTTGGGCCACCGCTTTTTGTGGAGTGATACCCGTAATAAGCGCCGCTTCTGGAGAAGGCAAATAGTCCGCTGGTGGTTGGCAATAGATAACCAGTGGTTCGCCAATAATATTAAAATCCATATCGGTGCGAACGCCCGCAAATTGGCTCGGACGATCTTTCGCAGGGTTGACTCCCCACGTCTCATAGTCGAGGAAAAAGAAAGTAGGCGGGTGCTCTTGTCGCATTCGATAGTATCCAGTCGCTGAAATTTAAGGTTTATTAGACCATTGCCCGTGTGACATAGCAATGTGCGAAGCATGCTCTGATGAGGATTTGAAATGAAAAAGCCGGCGCATTGGCACCGGCTTGGAGAAAAACGAGAACGCTCGATACTTTCTAGGCTTGCTGTTCTTGAACTTGTACCTGTTTACCGTTCAGTAATCGGCTGGTAATGGTACCTGCCGTCATTGAGCCTGAAACGTTCAACGCGGTGCGGGCCATATCAATCAACGGCTCAATGGAGATAAGTAGTGCTGCAATCGTCACCGGTAGGCCCATCGCTGGTAGCACGATTAAGGCTGCAAAAGTGGCACCGCCACCGACGCCGGCAATACCAAATGAGCTGATTGCGATAATAGCCACTAGCGACAAAATAAAGTGCACGTCCATTGGATTAATACCGACGGTAGGAGCAACCATCACAGCGAGCATGGCTGGGTAAATACCAGCGCAGCCGTTTTGACCAATAGTGGCACCGAATGAAGCCGATAGGTTGGCAATTGCTGGTGGTACGTTCAGCTTAGTAATTTGCGCTTCTACATTTAGAGGAATGGTTGCCGCTGAGCTACGTGAGGTGAACGCGAAGGTCAACACTGGCCAAATTTTTTGAAAATACTCTTTAGGGCTAACGCCTACAAAAGAAACCAATATACCGTGCACCACAAACATCAATGCAATGGCGACATAAGAGGCGACAATAAAACCGAGCAAACTCAGAATATCGCCCGCGCTTGATGTAGCGACAACTTTCGCCATCAACGCCGCAATACCGTAAGGGGTTAGTGCCATCACCATTTTCACGAGGCGCATCACAATCGACTGTATCGCTTCGACAAAGGTGCGGATTGGCGTTTCTAGCTCGGCTTTCTCTGACATTACTTTACGCGCCGCAATACCCGTTAGTACGCCAAAAATAACCACAGCGATGATCGAGGTTGAGCGAGCACCGGTTAAGTCGGCAAAAGGATTGGTCGGAATAAAGCTTAATAGCATTTGAGGAATAGTTAAATCACTCACAGTAGCGGCGCGGCTTTCTAGTACAGCAATACGCGCCGTTTCACGGCTGCCTTCAACGAGGCCGTCTGCTGTTAAACCAAAAGCTTGGGTGACAAAAATACCGATCAATGCCGAGACAGCGGTCGTCAGCAGTAAGATAGAAATGGTCAGGCCAGAGATTTTACCGAGCGAGCCACCTTTATCGAGCTTCACAACCGCAGCGATCATCGACACCAGCACCAAAGGCATAATCACCATTTTTAGCAAACCAACATAGCCGTTACCGACGACGTTGACCCAGCCTAATGTTTCCTTGATAGCCACATGTCCTTCACCAAGAACTACTTGTAGAGCAAGGCCAAATGCGCTGCCTAGGATTAACCCAAGTAGCACTAAGCGTGAAAGAGTGTGAGACTTTTTCTGCTGTCCGAAGAGAAAAAACAGAATGCCAATAAATACTGCGAGTGCGGCAATGGCTGCAACTGACATGATGCGACACCTTAAAAGTTGTGTACCCATGATTACGTTGATCGCCGATGAGCGATGTAGTCGATAATGCTAGGTAAAAGGGGAATAAAAGCGATGAAACGCAACCATATCTTTTAACATAGGTTAATCCAAAGACAAAATCAGCATGATTTAGAACAAATGGTTATCAATCTTTCTATTGTGCTGGTAAATGAACCGATCGGTGAGTTATTTAAGCAAGTCATTGATACTTCTTGAGCAAGGCAAGCATGTCGCTAGAGTGCAAAATATCTATGGCGTGTGGTTGTATCTGAAAGAGGCAATAGAGCATAGCGCTTGCAACATCTTGCGCGGAAATGGGGATAAAATTGCGTAAGCGCCCTAGTAGCAGAGGGTGCAATAGAGTCAGAATCACTCGTACCCATTTTTCATCCGTTCGCTTGTTTTTCCGAATGCCAGTTAGAGGCCCAGGCCTGACGAAGGTCACTTGTTCAAAACCCATTCGGCGAATGGTTTCTTCCATTCTCCCTTTGCATTGTAAGTAATGAGATCGAGAGCGAGCTTTGGCACCTAAGCTCGAAACGATGGCAATGCGCTTGACACCCAATGTCTTCATTGTTTGAGCAACTTGACAAACCAACTCATAGTCTACTTTCTCCAGCCCCTGCTTTGAACCCGCTTGCTTACGGGTAGTCCCTAGTGCGATGAGACCAAGCTGGGGAGGGACAAAACTTTCATCCCAGTGCGTGATTTGCAACTGCGGATGAATGATTTCTTGCAACTTTGGGTGTTGGATTTCGGTGCTTTTTCTGACTAAAGAATAGATTTGAGAGACGGCTTGCTCTTCTAGCATGATGGCTAAAGCATGCTGCCCAACGAGACCGGAAGCGCCAGCAATAATCACAGTTTTGTGTCGCTTATCCATCGTTTTCTCCTTTTTTACCTTGCAGTGATTGTATGCAGTGCTGCTTACTTATGGCAGTTTATTCTTTCGCTTTCATCGTATTCAACCATTTATAAGCACCTATTTTAGAAATAACGCTTTAGTGACATTGCATCTTTATCGCTATTAACTAAATTTTTAGTGTAGGTAACTAAAAGAAATGAGCTGCTGTCAAATACAGAGATAAGGCGTAATAACAATGAAAATAAAATCTAAACTGTTGCTCAGCTTGATTTCGGCGACCATTATCCCTGTTGCTATTGTTTCAACGGTAATGGTGACGAATTTACGTTCACAAGCCGTTAGTGATTTTATTGAACAAAGTCATGGAGAAATGAGTCAGGTTGATAATGCTATCGCCATCTATTTTTCTGGCATTGAACAAAATGTGAAAATGTTAGCCAACTCACCCGCGTTGCAAAAAGTGGACAGTTCCATTACCCGTTATATCGACAAAATAGCTGAACCGATGACCCCAGATAGCAATGGAATGGTGGAGCGTGGAATTTATGAAGCGCTTTACCTTATGGGTGAGGCGCACAAAGGTTATTCGTACGTTTACATGGGAACCAAAGAGGGCGGATATATACAATGGCCGACGGGTAAGGCGTCAGACAATTATGATCCTAGAGCTCGCCCGTGGTACAAAACGGCGATGTCTAGCCCAGGCGAGATAAAACGCACTCAAGCCTATTATTGGGAGCCTGATGACGCCACGATTGTGAGCAATGTTTTGTCCTTTAATGCTGCTGGTACCCAAAATGCTGGGGTGGTTGCGATTGATGTTTCGCTAAAAACACTGACGGATATCGTGAAGAAGATAAAACTAGGCGAAACCGGATACATTATGATGGTTGAGGATAGCGGTAACGTCTTGGTGGATGCTAAGTATCCAGAGAACAATTTTCAACCCCTTGACTCCTTAGCTGCTGCATACAAAACGATAGGTCAAACATCCTCTGGTTTTATCAATATCGAAATTGGCGGTGTGGAATATATGGCTAATGTCATGAATTCCGAAAAGTTAGGTTGGAAGTTCGTTGGCCTGATTACTACCGAAGAAGTTATGGCAGAAAGCAATAGCTTGATCAAATACATTTTAGCGATTGTTTTTGTGTTGACAGTGATTTTCATCATTGGCGCACTTTTTTTGGCGGGGTTGATCGCCAAGCCGCTTAGTTTAGTTTCAAACGGCTTACAAGAGATAGCTGAAGGGGAAGGTGATTTAACCAAGGAATTGGTCATTCGTTCGAACGATGAAACGGGTCAATTGGCTGTGTATTTCAACGCATTTTTGAAAGCCATTCGATTACTTGTACAGCAAATAGGCCATGCAGGAGAACAGATGGGGGAATCGGCGCAAAGAGCGGCAACAATATCGGAAGACTTGTCAGCCGTTTCTCAACGACAGAAACAAGCGGTTGAGATGGTATCAACGGCGTTTAATGAAATGGTGTCTACTGCCAATGAAGTAGCAACGCTATGCAGCTCGGCAGCCCAGGCCGCTGATGACAGTCAGCAATTAGTGAGTCAAGGCCAGCAAAATATCCACACCGCGGTTTCTAGTGTCAATCAGTTAGCTGATTATATTTCAACGTCTTCAACCACGATTCAAGAGTTAGAAAATGATAGCCAAGGTATTACTGCAATTTTAGATACCATTCGCGGCATTGCTGAACAGACCAACCTGTTGGCTTTAAACGCGGCGATTGAAGCGGCCCGTGCAGGGGAGCAGGGAAGAGGTTTTGCTGTTGTTGCGGATGAGGTTCGTGCACTCGCAAAACGTACGCAAGATTCAACTAAAGAAATCAACGGCTTAGTGGTACGTTTGCAAAATAGGACCAAAGAAGTCGCAGAACAGATGACAGTGAGCTTAAATGCGTCACGGAAAACCGTGACAACGACTGAGTCGGTCAACGATAGCTTTACTGGCATCTATCAGTCAGTATTGTCGATTCACGATATGAATACTCAAATCGCAACGGCTGCCGAAGAGCAGCACCTAGTCGCAGAAGAAATTAATCGTAATATTCATCAAGTACAAGAAGATACTCAAAAAGTTGATGATGTATCGAGCCGAGCTCTACTGAACTCACAAAATCTCGCGAGTTCAGCTGATGATCTGAATAATTTAGTGAGTAAGTTTAAGACCCAGTAATTTCTGGGGAGATTTTTTATACCTAACCCATTTGAAGGAGAGAAAGTTAACCACTGACTTGTTGTTTCCATAAGCGTGCGTAAAGTCCTGCACGTGCGAGCAACGCTTCGTGAGTACCTTGCTCGGCCACTTGCCCATCTTCGATGACGATAATGTTATCGGCATGACGAATCGTCGATAACCGATGTGCAATACTGATCACCGTTCGATCATGGCAAATGGTTTCCATGTTGCTCATGATGGCCGCCTCTGACTGATAATCGAGCGCTGAAGTCGCTTCATCAAGCAGTAAGATTTTTGGGTTAACTAACAATGCGCGAGCCAGTGCAATGCGTTGACGTTGCCCGCCAGATAAGTTGGCACCTCTTTCTCCTACTTGTTGTTCAAACCCTTGTGGCAGCGCTTCAATAAAGCTTAACGCACCAGCAAGCTTTGCAACGTTTATCAGATCTGCATCGCTTGCATCGGGTTTACAAAGACGAATATTGTCGGCAACGCTGCCTGAAAATAGCATGCTTTCTTGCAGCACCACACTCATGCTGCGCCTTAACGAGACCGGATCTGCAATGGCGAGATCCATACCATCGACTAAGACTTGCCCATGCAAAGGTACATAAAGACGCTGTAGCAGTTTCGTTAATGTACTTTTTCCAGATCCGGAAGGCCCAGTAATACCAATAAATTGCCCCGGAGCGATGGTCAACGAGAGATTCGCTAAGACTTCCGGTGCATCGATATGATAACGGAAGCGAACATTTTTAAACTCAATGCCTCCTTGAACAGAAGGGATGGAAGCAAGGCCATCTTTACTATTTTCAGCCGGTTCGTTAAGAATGTCGCCTACGCGACGCAAGGCTACTAAGGTGTGCTGGAAATCTTGCCACACTTGCGCAAGTCGCAAAACGGGTTGAGTAACATGCCCTGCTAGCATATTGAAGGCGACCAATTCACCGGGGGTGAGCTGCCCATTGAGCACTAAATTGACTCCCCACCAAAGTAAAATGGCAGCGGCTACTTTCTGCACTAAGGCAATCAATTGCCCAGCAATTAAACTGGCTTTTTGGGCTGAAAACGCGCATTCAATTTGTCGACTGAGTATTTGCTGCCACCGTTCTAAAAATCGAGCTTCCGTTGCGGTTGTCTTGATTGTTTCTATACCCGTTATAGATTCAGTCAGGAAGGTGGTTGTCTCTGCTTCTGCGTCATACTCTGTCGTTACCTTGTGACGAACCCAAGGTCCAATACCTAACCACAGCAGAAAATAAATCACTAATGAACCGATAATCAGCCCGGTGAGCGCTGGCGCATAATGAAACATCACACCAATAAAGAGGGTGATAAAAATGAGATCCAAGAGCAGCATTAAGGTTGAGCCCGTCAAAAACTGACGTATTTGCCCCATTTCCCGTACGCGGGCGATGATTTGCCCCGTTTGACGCTGCTTGAAATAACTTAATGGAAGATTAATCAAATGCCGATACAATCGCCCTGATAGTTCTGCATTGACTTGACTAGAAAGATGACCAAAAACCGTATTGCGCAAATAACTGTAAAGAGGTTCAGCAATGGCTAGCGCAAGCATAGCCAGCGCTAAAACGTGCAAACTCGACAAACTTCGCCCCACAAGAACCTTATCAATAACGGTTTCAAAAAGTTTGGGACCAAACAGGGCAAACAGTTGCAGCACAATCGAATACAGAAACACATCACGTAGCTGTTTTGACTGACGAAGTACCGAAGGCATAAACCAGCGGAGGCCAAAAGCGACATCGCTTGGCTCTATACTCTGCTCAATCAGTAATAAGACCTCATAACAGGAACTTGACGATCCTTGCGCCAACGGAAACTCGAAATAGCGCTGTTTAATGGGATCGTACAAGGTCCAACCATACTCGTTTAGCGCATGAATGACATGCCATTGCTGACGGATTTTGACCAATGCAGGTAGCGGGATCGGCTCGCTTCCTCTGACGGTGATCATTCGGCTTTTCAGACCAATAGATTGAGCGGCTCGCTGAATGTCGAGAGCACTGAGCTCATTTTCGGCAACGCCTAGTGTATGAATCAGTTGTGATGGCGTGACTTTCTTATCAAATGAAAGGCTGGCAAACGAGAGGGCCGCTAATGCGCCATGGCTTTCTTGATCATGAACCGTTGAGACGGTGTTGGTTAAGGTATCCACTCTATTTTTCTCGCAATGCTTCAGCTTGATATTCTCGGATTGGGCTGAGTAGATAATCGATGATCCGACGTTGGTCGGTTTTAATCTCAGCCACGACAGACATACCGGGCAATAAGGCAACAGAGGCACCATCGACCTCAATTGTGTGGTTTAACAATTGCACTTGAGCGGGAAAAACCAACCCAAGTTGCTCATCCATTGTCGAGTCTCTAGAGACGTGGACCAATGTTGCCGACAAGGTGCCGTAACGCGTATAGGGAAAGGCATCAATTTTCAACGTCACGGGTTGGCCAGCATAAATAAAGCCAATGTCTTTATTGAGAATTTTAACTTCGGCGACTTGTACCGAATCGTCAGGCACAATAATCATCAAATTTTGTGCTGGTTGTAAGACCGCTCCAAGGGTGTGAACACTCAATTGCTGTACAGTGCCAGTGACAGGAGAGCGAACCACTTGTAATCCTTCATGTTCGCGTACTTTGTCCAGTTCATGTTGCAACGCTGAGAGTTGTAGGTGTGCTTGCTGACTTTTGTCTTGCCACTCTCTGGCTTTTTGCGCACGCAGCGCTTTTAAACGCTCTTCTAGGTTGAGATATTGCTTTTGCAGCACGTGCTGTTGTGATGTTTGCTGGGCTAACGCTCGTTCGGATTCTAATAACTCTTTTTCCTGCTCCAGATACTGCACTTGACCTATTAAACGCTGTTGCTTGAGCTTTTTTTGAGCATCAAGGCGCTGAGTAATATTACTCACTAACTGTTTTAAGCCTCTGATATCGACCTCAAGTGAGGATTGGGAAGCAAGATTGACCTGCATTTCAGCACGCAAGTTTTCCAACACCGATGTGAATTCGTTCTTTTCAGTATCAAAGCTGTCAATGACCTCTTGCTGCGCCGAAGGTGCCAATGCCAAATACAGGGGATGTTGAGCTAGAACAGCCTTACCACGCAACGCTTGATACTTGAGAAATTCATGGGTTTGATAGCGTATTTGATGACGCAAACGTTCAATATCTTGGCTAACGCCTAACGTGTCCAGAGTCAGTAAGGGCATCCCTTTTTCGACACGTTCGCCGTCTGCTATATGGATTTGTGCTACTCGGCTTTGTTCGTAAGACTGAATCACTTGCGAGCGCCCAGGGACTAACAGCCGCCCGTTTGCGGTCGCTTGGATATCCAATTTCCCCCAATAGGTCCAAAGTAAGGTGAGCAGTAACCCTACACTTAGCGTGATGGCGGTGATGCGAGCAAACGGAGAGGGTGGGCTCTGCTGTAGAGCAAGATGGCCGGGTAAAAACTCAAAGTAGCCGTTCGTTTTCGAGCGCTTAGAGCGAAGCTTCTTTAACTGAGAGATCATACTCGCTCATCCTCTTGTTTTAATGCTTGTTGCAGTTGCCACAACTGGAAATATTTGCCTTGCTCTGCGAGAAGTTGTAGATGCGTGCCTTGCTCTGTAATCTCGCCTTTTTCCAGCACGATAATCCGGTCACACTCTCTTACCGTAGAGAGGCGGTGTGCAATGGTAATAACGGTACGCCCGGCGGCAATTTGCTCCATATTGGTTTGAATGATGGCTTGTGATTCATCATCTAAAGCGCTGGTGGCTTCATCAAGAATCAAAATCTTAGGGTCTGCAAGCAGTGTGCGGGCAATGGCTAAACGTTGTCGTTGTCCGCCTGAAAGTGACTGCCCCCCTTCAGCTAAAATCGTGTCGTAACCCAGTGGCAGCTTTAAAATGAACTCATGAGCGCCCGCTAATTTTGCTGCTTGCACAATCTCATCCAAACTGGCTTGTGGCTTTGAATGGGCAATGTTGTCACTAACACTTTTACTAAAGAGAAAGTTCTCTTGTGATACCACCCCCAACTGGCGACGCAATTCATGAACACCGATCTGTTTGAGTGGGGTGTTATCGAACATGATTTGGCCTGATTCAGGGCTGTACAGCTTGAGTAAAAGCCGAGCCAAGGTGCTTTTTCCCGACCCCGAGCCACCGACCACACCAATTTTCTCACCCGCTTGGATATCAAGTGAAAGCTGATTGATGGTCAGCGGTAAATCGGGTTGATAACGGAAACTCACTTTACTGAGAGTGATCGCACCTTGCAGTTGTAGGGGATGGCTGGCTTGCTGCTGCTCGGTGGGCAAATTGAGTAGGTCGGAAAGTTTATCGACTGCAATTTGCGCTTGTATAAATTGCCCCCACAGCTCGACGAGCCGGGCAAGAGTTTGTGCAACATGACTGGCGAGCATGTTAAAAGCGATCAGTTGACCTATGGTCATTTGTAACGCGAGCACTTCTGATGCGCCAATCCATAGTAGAAAGACGCTCGCTATTTTTTGGATGAACTGCACTGCGTGGCTAGAGCGGTTATTCCACTGCTGAACCACATAGTTGCTCGATATCATCTGTTCGGTTTGAGTATCCCAACGTCGAATAAAGCGAGGTTCAGTCGCTAAGCTTTTAATGGTATCACTCCCCGCGACGGTTTCAGTTAGAAACGAAGTGTTGTGCGCCATATGGGTAAATTGTTGTTCAATCGCTTGTTGCAGCCTTGGGGTTAGCCACCAAGCCAAAAAGAGATAACACGGCAGTGTGGCCAATACCAATAAGGTTAGCCCGCCAGAAAGTAAGCTCATCACATAGAAAAAGATCACGAGAAAAACGAGATCAATCGTGAGGGTAAACATTGAACCTGTGATGAACTCGCGTATGGTATCGAGCTCTCTTACTCGAGTCACAATCGCCCCAACTTGCCTTGATTTGAAAAACAGCAGCGGCAAACCAAACAGATGGTGAACCAATTTAATGCCAAGCTTAATATCAATGCGGTTAGCGGTATGAGCATATTGATATTCGCGTAAACCGCGTAGCAATACCTCAGCTATTCCAGAAATAACTAAGACGAACACTAAAACATCGAGTGTCGAGTGGGCTTGATGCACTAATACTTTGTCCATCACGACTTGAAAAAATAGCGGTGTAATAAGTGCAATAACTTGCAGTACGAAAGAGAATAAAACAATCTCAGCGATTAAATGTTTATGTTGCGATAATTCAGGTAAGAACCAACGAATATCAAAAGAGGATTGTTTTTTTTTGATATCTAGCGTTTTTCCATTCCAATTCTGTTTTAAATAGCTTGCATCTACTACTTTGGGGGTATCTGAATCACATGGATGAATTAAACATTTATCCTGTTCAACTTTAGCTAAAATAAATGGG
>NZ_NDIO01000352.1:0-5079 GCF_002241085.1 Vibrio sp. V03_P4A6T147 | reverse complement strand
GCTTTAACAGTGCGCTGTAAATGCAGCTCCTGTGTTCGTTTTGGGTGAATTAATGAGCTTAATGGTCATTTATGACGAATTTTTGTGATGTAATTCAATTTTTACTAGCTTTTTTTATGCTTTTAGGGAATAATCCGCGTCCCTTATATGTCCCTAGCGGCTTGATGCGTTTTAAGACTTATCCGCATCTGAACGGAACTCAGCTCTTTTTAATGGATCGGTATTGGAATTGGTAGAGCACGTGGGACCTTTTGTTAATTAATCTAGTGGGATCTCCATGCAAGACTCTGTAATTCAATTTAGTGAATTAGCCCTAAACGACTCAATCCTTTCTGCTCTAAATGAAATGGGTTTCGTTTCTCCAACTCCTATCCAAGCTGCTGCTATTCCATTTCTTCTTGAAGGAAGAGATGCGCTAGGTAAAGCACAAACAGGTACAGGTAAAACGGCTGCGTTTTCTCTACCTCTACTGAACAAATTAAACCTTTCTCAACACAAGCCACAAGCAATTGTGATGGCACCAACTCGTGAACTTGCTATCCAAGTTGCGGCAGAAATCAAAAACCTTGGCCAAAAGATTCAAGGCCTTAAAGTACTTGAGATCTATGGCGGTGCTTCTATTGTTGACCAAATGCGCGCTCTGAAAAATGGTGCTCATATTGTGGTTGGCACACCTGGTCGTGTAAAAGATTTGATCACTCGTGATCGCCTTCATTTAGACGAATGTCATACCTTCGTTCTTGATGAAGCTGACGAAATGCTCAAAATGGGCTTCGTTGATGACGTAACTTGGATCATGGAACAAGCACCTGGCACCGCTCAACGCGTGCTATTCTCTGCGACTATGCCTCCTATGGTGAAGACGATTGTTGACCGTTACCTACGTGATCCTGCTCGTGTTGACGTAGCAGGTTCAAACCAAACTGTTGCGAAAGTAGAGCAGCAATATTGGGTTGTTAAAGGTGTTGAAAAAGATGAAGCGATGGCTCGTCTTCTTGAAACAGAAGAAACCGATGCGTCAATCGTCTTTGTACGTACTCGTCAAGACACCGAGCGTTTAGCTGATTGGTTATTATCTCGTGGCTTTAAAGCGGCAGCGCTTCATGGTGATATTCCGCAATCACTGCGTGAGCGCACGGTTGATCATATCAAACAGGGTGTAATCGACATTCTTGTTGCGACAGACGTTGTTGCTCGTGGTCTTGATGTTCCACGTATTACACACGTGTTCAACTATGATATCCCATTCGATGTAGAATCATACATCCACCGTATTGGCCGTACTGGCCGTGCTGGACGCAAAGGTAAAGCGATCCTTCTAGTTCGCACGAACCAAATTCGTATGTTGCGTACGATTGAGCGCGTAACTCGTTCTCAAATGGAAGAGATTCAACTTCCAATGCGTGACAAAGTTGCTGAAGCTCGTCTCATCAAACTGGGTGCAGAGCTAGAAGCTGACAAAGGTCATACTGCTTTAGACAAATTTGTTGAGCTCATTGAAAAACTTCAACAAAGCCTAGAGATTGATGCCACAACACTGGCGGCCATTTTACTGAAGCGCCAACAAGGCAATCGTCCACTGTTCTATGTCGGCCCAGATCCAATGGTTGACGCGATCGAGCGTGAAAAATCACGTCGCCGTGATCGTAAAGAGGGTAGTGAGCGTGGTGAACGCCGTGAAGGCGGTCGCGATAGCCGTGATGGACGCGAAGGTCGCCGCGAATATGGTACTGCGAGCAATGACTGGGATACTTATCAGTTACAAGTCGGCCGTGAGCAAGGCGTGCAAGTGAAAGACATCGTTGGTGCTTTAGCTAATGAACTTGGTTTAACCAAAGGTTCAATTGGTGCAATTAAACTTGCTCAAGGCCATACATTCGTACAGCTTCCTAAATCAATGTCTTCAGATGTTGAAGGCAAATTGCGTAAACTGCGTATTCGCCAAAAAGAAGTCGGTGCTGTTGTATGTGACTTTGATGACTTCCGCGAGTCTCGTGGTCGTCGTGAAGGTGGTAACGGTGGTGGTGCCCGTCGTGAAGGCGGAAACGGTGGCTTCCGTAATCGTGAAGGCGGTGCTCCTGCGGCTGGCGCAGGTCGTGGTGGCCGTGAAGGTGGCTTCCGTGGCAACCGTGACGGTGCAGCGGCGACTGGTCGTGATGGTGAACGTCGTTTTGACCGCAACCGTGGTGGCGACCATCGTGGTAACTTCCGTGGTGAACGTGGTCACGGCAATGCTAGTGCTAATGCCAATGCGGGTACGTTAAGTCGTCCTCGTCGCGCTGAAGCATAATCAATTATTGAAACTCCAAAGCCCGTGATATTTATCATGGGCTTTTTCTTTTGATTTATATAATTCGATCTTTGCATTTCTAGCGTGAGCTAGTTAAAATCTTCACTTCATTGAAGTTCCGGTATTCGTGTTACCGAGTGAGCTTCGATGGGTTATTTTCAATCAAACTCAACACGTGTTGCTTGGTATGCAACACCACTGTAAGGATTATACATGCCTATTATTACTCTTCCTGACGGCAGTCAACGTCATTTTGAACACCCAGTATCGACAATGGAAGTTGCAGCTTCTATCGGCCCTGGTCTTGCAAAAGCAACGATCGCAGGCCGTGTCGATGGTGTGCGCGTCGATGCGTGCGATCTTATCGAAAATGATGCTAGCCTTGAAATTATAACGACAAAAGATGAAGTTGATGGTTTAGAGATCGTACGCCACTCTTGTGCGCACTTACTTGGCCATGCATTAAAGCAACTTTATCCACAAGCCAAAATGGCGATTGGTCCGACGATCGACAGCGGCTTCTACTATGATATCGATCTTGAGCAATCACTCACGCAAGATGATTTAGAGCAAATCGAAAAGCGCATGAAAGAGCTTGCCAAGACAAAATATCAAGTTGTCAAAAAGAAAGTCAGTTGGCAGGAAGCCCGTGATGCTTTTGAAGCTCGCGGTGAAACATACAAGATGGAAATCTTGGATCAGAACGTGGCTCGTGATGACAAACCAGGTCTATACCATCATGAAGAATACATTGACATGTGTCGTGGTCCTCACGTACCTAACATGAGCTTCTGCCAACACTTTACCCTGCTTAGCATTGCTGGCGCGTACTGGCGTGGTAACAGTGATAACAAGATGCTACAGCGCATCTATGGTACGGCATTCCATGACAAGAAAGCACTTCAAGCCCATTTAACGCGTTTAGAAGAAGCGGCTAAACGTGACCATCGTAAAATTGGTAAGCAACTCGATCTATTCCATATGCAGCAAGAAGCTCCAGGGATGGTATTCTGGCACCATAACGGTTGGTCTATATTCCGTGATCTTGAAGTGTTCATTCGCCAAAAACTCAGTGAGTACGACTACCAAGAAGTAAAAGGTCCATTAATGATGGACCGAGTTCTATGGGAGCGTTCTGGTCACTGGGATAAATATGCGGATGCCATGTTCACGACGTCATCTGAAAACCGTGAATATGCAATTAAACCGATGAACTGCCCAGGCCACGTTCAAATATTTAATCAAGGTTTGAAATCATACCGTGATCTGCCATTGCGTATGGCTGAGTTTGGATCTTGCCACCGCAATGAACCATCAGGTTCATTACATGGTATTATGCGTGTTCGTGGCTTTACTCAAGATGACGCCCATATTTTCTGTACCGAAGATCAAATTCAACAAGAAGTGACATCTTGTATCAAGATGGTCTACGACACCTACACGACGTTCGGTTTTGATAACATCGTTGTTAAGCTGTCTACACGCCCAGAAAAACGTGTTGGTAGTGATGAAATTTGGGATAAATCGGAAGAAGCATTAAAGCTTTCATTGCAGGCAATGGATATCCCATTTGAAATTCAAGAAGGTGAAGGCGCATTCTACGGCCCTAAAATTGAATTTACTTTGCATGATTGCTTAGATCGTGCGTGGCAATGTGGTACAGTGCAGCTGGATTTCAATTTACCTGCTCGTCTAGGCGCGACATATGTTGGCGAAAGTAACGAGCGTCTTGTTCCGGTTATGATTCACCGTGCAATTTTGGGTTCACTTGAGCGCTTTATCGGTATCCTTATCGAAGAGTATGCAGGTTTCTTCCCTACGTGGTTAGCGCCGGAACAAGCGGTAATTATGAACATTACTGATAAACAGTCAGTTTACGCTCAGGAAGTAGCACAAAAACTACAAAAATGTGGAATTAGAGCCAAAGCAGACTTGAGAAATGAGAAGATTGGCTTTAAAATCCGCGAACACACTTTAAAGCGTGTACCGTATATGCTTGTCTGTGGTGACCAAGAGATGGAAGCCGGAGAGATCGCAGTACGTACCCGCAGGGGCAAGGACTTAGGTAAATTTAAATTGGATGACTTTATTGCGTATATCCAAGCCGAAGTTTCTAGCCGTAAGCTCAATCTGGAGGAATAAACTATTAAAGGCGGAAGACGTGGCCAACAGCCGGCCAAACCAAACCAGCACCGTTTAAACGGTGAAATTCGTGGCGTTCGTGAAGTTCGTTTAACTGGCGCAGATGGTGAATCCGTTGGTGTTGTATCAATCAACGAAGCATTAGAAGCTGCTGTAGAAGCTGGTATGGATCTTGTAGAGATCAGCCCTAACGCCGAGCCACCAGTTTGTCGTGTGATGGACTATGGCAAGTTCCTCTTTGAAAAGAGCAAGACTGCTAAAGAGCAGAAGAAGAAGCAAAAACAGATCCAGATTAAGGAAATTAAATTCCGTCCTGGGACTGATATTGGAGACTATCAGGTAAAACTACGCAACCTGACCCGTTTCCTAGAAGAAGGCAACAAAGTGAAAGTTACTATTCGCTTCCGTGGCCGTGAGATGGCGCACCAAGACATCGGTGTCGATGTTCTTCATCGTTTGAAAGAGGATACTGCTGAAATTGCAGTAGTTGAGTCTTTCCCGAGTCGAATTGAAGCACGCCAGATGATCATGATGCTTGCCCCTAAAAAGAAGTAATTAACGGCTTACAAGTAATGAGACCTCGCCGTTGAAAGACGGTGGGGTGTTATTCGCCCTAATTACATGTTATTTAAACTACTACAATGCGG
>NZ_NDIO01000126.1:0-5090 GCF_002241085.1 Vibrio sp. V03_P4A6T147 | reverse complement strand
GTCCGTACTTCATGCCACGAGTTGCGATACACTAAATCGACACTACCGACTAAGCTTTTTTGCTCAGATCCGAAACTGAAAATATCTATATTTTTCAAATCAATTTTGAGCGATTTACCGCTTAATTCCGCGGTAGGATCATTTTCAAAGTTGATGAACATCGCCAGCTGGCTGATTTCACAAGGGCTTGCTAGAGCCTGCATGGTCGGCCGCCGCTTACGCAACGAGAAGGTATTACGCAAATCGCTGACCATTTGATAGAACTTATCAATATCCAACTGTGCGTCACGTACTACTGAATGCAAATGAGTTGATTCCGTGATCAAACCATTGAAGAACGCCCAAGAGACCAGCTTACTGAGGTATTCATTATGCTCAAGGAAAGGTTGGCCAATCATACGATGGGCAACTAGAGGCTGCTTATACAGATACCAGCCCGCTTTATTGGTTCGCCCTTCCCGAACTTGAATAAACGAGAGATCCGGCTCGTGCAGATCTGGCGAAATTTGTGGATTCAGCAGAGTGACTTTACCCGGCAACACCTCAAACACCGCATACAACTTACGTGCGAGGATTGAAATATCTTGTGGGCTAATGGCCGAGGTGATGTCATTACGGCGTGCAAACTGGATCAAGTTTCGATAGCTCAGCATCAACGCATCTAACAACGCATGATGGACGACTTTAACTTGTTCAACTTTCCAATTACGGCGGTTGTCTAATTCTTGAACAACAGATTCCGACCAATTCCACTGCTGAATCATGTGGCTTAATGCTTCTCGACGCCATGCCACTGAGCCTAGGCCCGGCTCACGGGATAACTTTTCATGCGTTTTGAGATAGAAACAACGACGCACCAGATCAAGACGGGCAGAATCACCAATGCGTTCAAGGTAACGCGTCACTTTCTCAAGCATTAAATAGTAAGCATCCATACTGTACAAATCAGGTTCATGAGTAAAAAACCTTCGTTTGGTATCAATGCTTAATAATTGCGTGTGTGGGTACTCCCACGAATACGCCTCAAGCAGAATCGCTTTTAACACTGACTTGTAAGGCGAGTCGATGCTTTTATAAAGCTGCCAAAGGTTTGCGCCGAAATACTCTTCAGCAGGAATGCGGTTCAACTTACCAAAATCGATCCATTCACTGCAATTAATGTAATCATTGCTGCACAATTCGTGCACGTATTCGTCGTAGCACTCTTCCATTTCAGGAGGCACAATTTGCCACAGTAAACGCTTGCCTGCCAACCGAACAGCAGAGCGATAGAACTCGTCTAATAGCAGAAGATGTTGTGATGAACCGCAGTTTTCGCCTGTCATCTGCTCAGAATGATTACTGCGAAAACGTAGCTCATCCATCAAGAAAAAGTTGGCTTCCACCCCTTGGCTCTTTGCCCAATCGGTGATCAACAAACATTTATTGCTTAAGCTTTCCCGCTCATCACAGCTCATACTCGATGCTACACATACCCAAATATCTAAGTCACTCGAAGTGCTTTGACCAATCGACGAGGTACTGCCCATGGTATACAGAGCAAGAATAGCGGGGGAATCAGCGGTCGGTAAGGGTTGACCTAAGGTGAGCTCTGTATCTTCAACCAGCTGACGTTGGATGTCGTTAGGCTCAAAACTATAGACACCATAAGGGACTTTTGCATCGTAGTAGCCGGGAATAATCGGGTGATTGAAGTGCAGTAATGCAGGAATGAAATGAAATACACGTTGACTTTGCAAATCCATAAGCGCCAGCGCACGCTCGGTACGTTGCTGGTTGAGATTGTCTAATCGTTGAATTAACGTCTTGGTGTAAGCCTGCAAGGTTGATTCCTTGGTTGAAACATTAACACGCGCTTTGATTATATTTTATTCTAAAGCACCAAAAAAACGTGATCAATCTAACATTTTCTTTCCATTTGGTAAAGCCCTCTCGATGCATATCACACTCAGGCAGAGCATGCCTACAATGCGCTCCAATGACCTTGGCTATAGTGTCGTAGCTATTTACACTTTGTCGTAATAGCTCATTATATAAACGAGATATAAATCACACAATTTTGACCAATTTATGCTATCTCTTCATCAATCCTTCACAGCGACGATCTAGTAGTAAACCTTTCATAGAGGGAATGATAGGATTAAACCATCCATTACCTACACTCGGGATTATCATGACTCACGCAACACCCATTCGAATCGCCACACGTAAAAGCCCGCTCGCCCTTTGGCAAGCTTATTATGTTAAAGATGCGCTGCAAGCGGCTCATCCTGGCCTAGAAGTGGAATTAGTGACCATGGTAACCAAAGGCGACGTCATTTTAGATACGCCTTTAGCTAAAGTGGGTGGTAAGGGGCTTTTTGTCAAAGAGTTGGAAGTCGCTATGCTTGAAGGCCGTGCCGATTTGGCAGTGCATTCAATGAAAGATGTT
Source organism: Vibrio sp. V03_P4A6T147 (assembly GCF_002241085.1). NCBI lineage: Bacteria > Pseudomonadati > Pseudomonadota > Gammaproteobacteria > Vibrionales > Vibrionaceae > Vibrio > Vibrio sp. V03_P4A6T147. The sequence continues at coordinate 2,659 of NZ_NDIO01000126.1, read as the reverse complement.
CCCGTCGATTTCCCTCAAGGCCTTGGACTAGTGACAATTTGTGAACGCGAAGATCCACGTGATGCTTTCGTTTCAAACACCTATCAAAGCATTGAACAACTGCCTCAAGGTGCCATCGTCGGCACCTGCAGCCTACGTCGCCAATGCCAACTCAAAGCATATCGACCAGACCTTGTGATTAAAGAGTTGCGTGGCAATGTCGGTACTCGTCTTGGAAAACTCGATGCAGGTGAATACGATGCGATTATTCTCGCCGCAGCAGGTTTAAAACGTTTGAAGCTTGAAGATCGCATTCGCAGCATTATTGAACCAGAACAATCGCTTCCTGCAGTAGGGCAAGGTGCAGTCGGGATTGAATGCCGTTTAGATGACGAACGTTTAAGAGCATTACTTGCGCCACTCAACCATTCTGACACGGCTGATCGCGTGAAATGTGAACGAGCCATGAACCTAACATTAGAAGGCGGTTGCCAAGTACCTATCGGTAGCTACGCATTGCTCGATGGTGATCATATTTGGCTAAGAGCATTGGTCGGTGAGCCTGATGGTTCTAAGATTGTGCAAGGTGAGATTCGCGGCCACCGCTCCGATGCCGAGCAACTAGGAATCACGCTTGCCCATCAATTGCTCAATGATGGAGCGCGAGATATTCTGTCCAAACTCTACTGCGAGCACGAATAAAGCATGACGGTGTTGGTCACTCGCCCCGAAAATCAAGGGATTGAACTTTGCCAACAATTAGCGGATCTCGGTATCCGCTCCGTTCACCATCCACTGATTCAGATTAATGCAGGAACCGATCTCCCGTATTTACTCCCAGAACTTCAGCAATGCGACATTATTATTGCGGTTAGCCAAAACGCGGTGACGTTCAGTCATCAATTTTTGCAAGATCACCGATATTTTTGGCCAAATGACGCCAGATACCTTGCCGTTGGTCAAAAAACCGCACATGTTTTCAGCAAATTAAGCCAACAAAAAGTACACTATCCACAGATAAGTGACAGTGAACACCTGCTTGCCCTACCGCAGTTGCAATCAATATCGGGCCTTAAAGTGATGATTTTACGTGGTAATGGCGGACGTGAGCTCATCCACGACAGCTTAATCGAGCGTGGTGCTGATGTGGTGTATAAGGAAGTGTATCGACGTGATACGATCACCCTCTTTGCCGCCGAATCGATATCTCTGTGGCAGCAACAGCAAGTCACTCAGTTAGTTGTCACCAGCTCAGGTCAACTCAATTTTATGATGGATCAATTCTCTGATTCACAACGACTCTGGCTGCTAAATTTAGCTCTTTTTGTCCCAAGCGAGCGAATTCGACAAGAGGCGCTGCACATGGGATTTGGGTGCGTCACGAACGTGGGAAGCGCCTCCAATACAGAACTCGCGGCTAGTATTAGCCAATCTAGACAGGACTCTAAGCATGACAAGCAAAAATAATAACCCGCATATTGAACCTGAAAAAGCAGCCACACCTCCTCTGGTTACAGAAAAAGACGCAACGGATAACCTTGATTCACCAAAAAGTTACGTGCAGGATCCCACGCCTCAGCCTGAAGAAAAGAGTGATAAACGAGCAAAGCGCAGCATCAAACTTTCTGTTATTGCAATTAGCCTATCCATCATTTTCAGTGGTGGTATAGCCTATCAAATGCAGCAAAAAGACGCTGTTTACCAAGCCAAAATCAACGCATTGCAGACTCAATTAACACAAACCCAAAGTCAGCTCGCGGCTGAAATCAATCAAATAAAGCAGGAAACACAAGCCAAAGCGGACCAACTCACTCACAAAACTGACGTAGCCTTGAATCAACAGCAAAAAAGTATCGACAGCTTGCAACTGGCGATAGCTGATATCAAAGGCCGCCGTCCCAACGACTGGCTACTAGCAGAAGCTGACTACTTAGTGAAACTAGCTGGCCGTAAACTTTTTCTAGAACATGACATCGTCAGCGCGACCAAGCTAATGGAAAGCGCTGATCAGCGTATTGCTGAATTGAATGACCCAAGCTTAGTGCCGCTACGCAAAGCCATGGCGCGTGACATTACTCAGCTCAAAATCATCCCATTGATTGATCGTGAAGGGCTAGTGTTACGCTTAACAACCTTACAGCAACAAGTTGACACTCTACCGCTGGCCAATGCCATGTTGCCTGAAACTCAGCAGCAATCAGCACCACAAGTTTCCGAAAATATTAACGACTGGCAAAATAATCTCGTTAGCTCATTGAAAGACTTCTCGGAGAACTTCATTACCTTCCGCACTCGAGACGGTAATGCCATTCCGCTACTGTCACCTGAACAGCACTTCTATCTAAAAGAAAATCTCAAAGCAAAATTAGAAACCGCCATCAAAGCCGTATACGCAGAACAACAAGAGATTTATACAACGGCACTGAGCACAGCAGATAAATGGTCAGCCAGTTTCTTTAATTCCGATGATCAGAGTGTGCAGCAGTTTAATCACGCGCTATTGCAGCTCAGTAAACAAAATATACAAGTGCAATATCCAGTTAAACTTGAAACTCAGCACGAACTCGCTGATGTCATCACTGAACGCCTACGCCGTGAAGTCTCTCCAATGAGCGTTACGGAGGATAAGTAATGTTTAGAGTCATCTTTCTTTTTGTAGTATTAGGGGCCGGTTTATTTG
>NZ_NDIO01000040.1:0-5099 GCF_002241085.1 Vibrio sp. V03_P4A6T147 | reverse complement strand
ACTTCAAAAAAATGTCATTCTAGCTTTGTTCAGAAAACTCCTACAACTAATTGATTAAATTATCTTTTCTCAAGCATTAATTTTAGACCCAGAGCAACTAGAACCACGCCTGTTGTCCCTTCCATCCATTTCATAAACGACGCATTTTTGAGTAAGTTTTTTGCAAAGCTCAATGCGCCCGCTAAACCGCACTGCCAACACATAGCGATAACAAAATGAATAGCAGCCATCAAAAGCGATTGCAACAACGGAGAATATTCTGGGTTAATAAATTGCGGCAAAAATGCGAGATAAAATACTGCCGTTTTGGGGTTCAACACATTGGAAAGAAAGCCTTCACGCAATGACCGCTTCAGCGTAAATTCACTGTGTGAAATCGCCGTAACCTGCATACCTTGGCTATTTTTCAGCAACGCTTTTAAGCTAGATAGTCCCAGCCAAATTAAATACGCCGCACCAATCATTTTAACCACATGAAACAGCTCGGCTGATTGTGCCAAAATCGCCGAAATACCAACGGCGGAAAAGGTCGCATGCACAAATAACCCCATGCAAATACCCAAACTTGTTATGCTACCGTCAGTGAACCCAGCTCGTGATGTGTTACGAATCACCAGTGCCGTATCTAGCCCTGGAGTTAGCGTTAATATAGTAATTGCGATCAGAAAGGCTTCAACGTTTTGGATATACATACCCGTCCTTGTATAAAAGAAATGTCATCGTTTACCTTTTTATACCTGAGCTCTTTTATAAAGTCTTTAACAGTTTTCACTGGATAAGAAAATAATGAAATACTCACAGCCTTGTCGGTTTTGGTCACGCTCTTTCACCTTGATTGACTTTGATGGCCTTGGTTAGACACTTAATGGTTGCTACACTAACTCCTCTTTTACGTCACGGAAGGCTAATTCCATGGATGCATTCAATCAATTAGTTCAACATTCTAAGAAAATTTCACATTTCAATCATTTAGCGGCTATTTGTGGCTGGGATCAAGCTGCAGTAATGCCTGCTGGCGGCGCTCAAGCTCGCTCGGAAGCGATGGCGCACTTGTCCGTTTATATTCATAGTTTACATACTCAACCTCAATTGGCTGAATGGTTTGATAAAGCACAAAATGAGCCATTGAACGATGAGCAAAAAGCAACTCTGCGTGAACTCAAACGCCACTGGCAGCAGGCAAACGTACTACCTGAAGCTTTGGTGCAAGCGAAATCTCTTGCTGGTTCAAAGTGTGAACATGCTTGGCGTACCCAACGCAAAAACAATGATTGGGTCGGTTTTGAGAAAAACTGGGCTGAGGTGGTCACACTCTCACAGCAAGAAGCGCAGATCCGCGCTGATGCTACAGGTTTAACGCCTTATGATGCGATGCTCGATCTTTACGAACCGGGTACAACAACTCAATCATTGGACGCTGTTTTCAGCGATGTTAAAACTTGGCTGCCAACGTTAATCGATCAAGTCATAGAGAAGCAACGCGCCGAAGAGATCATCATGCCAACTGGGCATTTCCCTGCTGAAAAGCAAAAGGCGCTAGGCTTAGAAGTCATGAAACTGCTTCAGTTTGATTTTGAACACGGTCGCCTTGATGAAAGCGTTCACCCTTTTTGCGGCGGTATTCCAACCGATGTTCGGATCACCACTCGTTATAATGAGTCGGAGTTTATTCAGTCTCTAATGGGCATTGTCCATGAAACGGGCCACGCACGTTATGAGCAAGGCTTGCCTAAACATCTTGCTGGTACACCAGCAGGAGAAGCGCGTTCGATGGGTATTCATGAATCTCAATCGCTCTTCTTTGAAATGCAGATGGGGCGCAGTGAACCCTTTATTGAGCACTTAGCCACCCTAGCCGCCCGCTATTTTTCAGGTAGTGAAGATAAAGTGTTTGCACAAGCGAATTTCCAGAAGATCTACACTCGCGCCGAAAAAGGCTTTATTCGTGTCGATGCCGACGAGCTGACTTATCCAGCTCATGTCATTTTACGTTATGAAATTGAACGTGATTTGATCAATGGTCATATCAAACATACCGATGTGCCTGAGCTATGGGATCAAAAAATGCAGGCTTACCTCGGCCTTTCTACCCAAGGAAATGACCAAAACGGCTGTATGCAAGACATCCACTGGACAGATGGAAGCTTTGGCTACTTCCCTAGTTACACGCTGGGTGCTATGTATGCTGCGCAGTTTATGGCAGCAATGAAGAAAACGGTGGATGTGGATGCCGCCATTCACAGTGGTGATTTATCACCAATATTTACTTGGCTTGCCGATAATATTTGGCGGAAAGGTAGCTTATTAACAACCGATGAATTGGTGAAACAAGCGACTGGGGATGTGCTTAACGCTCAATATTTCCAAGACCACCTAAAGCATAGATACCTTTAGCGCCAAACTTAAAAAGCAGCTTAAATCGCTGCTTTTTTTACACTTAGTTAACGCTCAATAACACGCAGGAATTCATGATGAACTTTTCATCAATGCATCTTTACGCAAGCGCCATACTGTCAGTAACATCGCCAGTAATGCTAGTACGCTCATGCCAATATAAACCAAGCTAAAACCTTGTGATAATACCTGAGTGGAAACGCCGGCCTGCTCGGCACTGTGTTCAGCAACCATGACTTCGCTTGGCACTCTCAGATAAAAGAGCGCGGAACAGAACGCAACACCGAGTGCACCGCCGAGTTCTCGTCCAAAATTAAATAGTGACATGCCAATGCCGCGATCACGTGCGGGTAAGACACTTTGTACAACAACGCCTAAGGCCGGTAAGGTTAAACCAATACCTATACCCGCAAAACCCAATGCAAATTTCACCCACATATCGTAGTGAACTTGCCACAATGCAGCCATAGCCAAAGCAAAACCGACGATCACTAACATCTTATAACGACCAAACTTCGCGATGAGCTTCCCACCCACATAAGCGCCAGAGGTAATACAGACCATGAAGATCACCATAATGGCACCGCTTTCTGACGGAGTGAGTCCTTTTTGCCATTGAAACTGCAGTGGTAAATAGACCAAAAGCGCAAACATCAGCATTTGCGATCCCATAATAAGAACAATCGCGGTCAGATAATTCGGAAGACGTGCTAAACGCGCCGGTAAAATAGGATCACTCACTCTGCGTTCAACAACCACCAAAGCAACTAAACACGCCAGTAATGCAAACGCGCCCCAGCCAGTAGGGATAAATGAATGTGAAGAAAGTAATAACAGCAGCAAAGTCGTCGCACTCATGAGTAACGCTGCTCCCACCCAATCAAAGCGACTATCTCTGCGTTTATTGAGATGCTTCAAATAGCGGTTAACCATGTAAAGTGCCACCAACCCTAGCGGTAAATTAATACCGAATACCCACCGCCAACTGAGGTAGTCAGCAAAATAGCCGCCAAGCAGTGGCCCTGCAATACTGGACACCGCATAAACCGCTGAAATATAACCTTGGTACTTGCCCACTTCGCGCGCAGGAATTGAATCGGCGATAACGGTAAATGCCAGAGCTATTAAGCCTCCACCGCCAATCCCTTGAATCACACGAGCACCAATTAAACTGGGTAGATCAAAAGCAAAGGTACACAGCGCGGAACCCAACATAAAGATCACGATACTGACATTTAGCATCCGAACTCGTCCGAACAAGTCGCTCAGTTTACCGTAGACGGGCAATACAGCGGTCGATGCTAATAGATAAGCAGTAATCACCCATGTTAATGCTTGTCCTGCCGAGAGATCTTGCCCAATAAGAGCCAATGGTGTGGTAACGATGCTTTTTTCAAGCGAGCCTAAAGCGATGACTAAAGCAACGCTGGCAAAAATAATTTTCGGATTAGCCGAATAAGTTGAATCGGTAGGCATGTGCCCCTCATATGAACTTGATTAGAATGCGCGACCGACACGATAACGTAATCGTGCACATCCTAAAATAGGATAGAATGGGATGGCTTATTGCATAAATGGGATTAATGATGAAACTTGATGATTTATCACTCTTTTTAACGGTAGTGAAATGTGGCAATTTTACGCTGGCAGCAAAACAAAAAGCCTTGTCCACCAGCACGTTGAGCCGCAGAATTCAGCAGTTGGAACAAGATATTGGCAGCATTCTACTGATCAGAAACAGTAAAGAAGTGGTACTAACGAAAGAAGGCGAGCATTTGTTTGAAACCTATGCCAACCTATTTAGCCAAATAGAAGATAAACAAGCACAAGCTTTAAAAGCCAAACAAGAGTTTAGAGGCGAGATCGTCATTAACGCGCCAATCCTACCCATTCGGCATCAGCTAAGTCCATTAGCACTGGAATTTTGTCAGCAACATCCTAAAGTCAACATTCGTATTCAAGTCGGTGCAGGGCTGGATTATCATACCCAGCACGACCTTGATATAGCGCTACGTTTTGGTCCACAACCGCAATCCGATTGGGTTGCGCGCAAACTAGCTAATAACCCTTCCGTGTTGTGCACAAGTCCTGACTACTCGGCCTCTTTGCTGCTAAAACATCCAGAGCAATTACTTTATCTGCCACTACTCACTTTAAATACCAAACAAGCGTGGATATTTGAACATCAGCAAAGCAAAGAACGTTTTCAATTTATCCCTCAGGCACGTATTAGCTCTGAGGAAATTGATACGATTTTACAAGCCACATTCATGAATATGGGTATTGCAAGGTTACCTAAAGGATTAATTGATAAGGAGTTAGAGGAGAAACGATTAGTGCCATTATTGCCTAATTGGCAGATTGAAGGAGCGGATGTTTATTTGCTGCACCCTCAGAGACGTTTTCTTCCTGAGCGAACTCAGGCATTTATTGACTACATCATCAATCACTGGTCGCGCTTTGCTTTCAGTTACTGGCGTACTTGAGAATGTACACCACACCATACTGCTCAAATAAAAAACCACTTCTTGCTACTAACGAGCAAGAAGTGGTTGAAAGCGATTGAGTGACTAGATTAAAGAAAGTGGAAGGTCGCGTTGAATGAAACCGTACCAATATCGTCATCGCCCAAAGTGTAATTCATGTAACTTGCACCAACTGAAATTGGCCCCATCAGGAAGTATTCAGCGCCTACACCGTACATG
>NZ_NDIO01000409.1:0-5146 GCF_002241085.1 Vibrio sp. V03_P4A6T147 | reverse complement strand
CTACCAAGGCACATTGCTGCTTGTCAGCCACGATCGTCAATTTGTTGATAATACTGTAACAACGAGTTGGATTTTTGAAGGTGATGGCAAAATTGAAGAATTTGTTGGAGGCTATCACGATGCTCAGCAACAAAGAGCTCAAGTTTTGCAGTCACGAGTTGCTGAAAATGTCAGCAATAAAGAAAAAGTGGTTGAGGAAACTCTCAAAACAGCGCCAATTAAGACAAAACCTAAAAAGTTATCTTATAAACTGCAGCGAGAAATGGATGAGTTGCCCGCAATGTTAGAGCAACTTGAGAATGATATTGAAATGCTTCAACAGCAAGTGAACGATCCTGAGTTTTTCATGCAATCAGCAGACAAAACACAGCCCGTTTTAGATAAGTTAACTGCGAAAGAGCAGGAGCTTGAAATTGCTTTCGAGCGCTGGGAAGAGCTCGAAGCAATGCAACAGGAAAGTTAGAGATTATTAATGAGTAGTAAAACATTTAAAATCACCGTAATTGCGGCCAGTATTCTGGCTGCCACTCAAGCTCATGCTGCACTTTACCAAATTGTAGAAGTGACACCCGGTAACTTAGTCGCTAATGAATATTATGGAAGGGCAATACAAGAAGATAACCTTTCAGCAAATCCTCTTGGATGTTTTACGGCCGGAAATAGCTGTAATACTTTTGCGTTTGGTGGCGATACGCTCAATGGTTCTGATGGCATTTCCTATCATGATGAAGTGCCATTCAAAATGGATAATCGTTTTGTTTATCAGGATATTGATGATCTCAAAAACTATTGCTCTAACGAACTCGGTTATTCTACTTGTGAGGCATGGGCTGATAAGCAATGGCATGGTTTTGAGTACAACAATGTTGAAACTGGCGGTTTGAAACGTGAGCGTGATGCTTGGGATAATGGTAGTTATCTACAAAATGCAGCGGCCTTTGTTAATTCATCGCAAGTTGTTTTGACTTTTGGCTCTATTGCAAATACTCAGAATACCGTTTTAACTGGGTTAGACGGTACTTCTGCTTTTGGTATTACGAGCAGCGGTTACACCCAGTCTGGGAGTAATTACGCTCTAGGCTACCGTCAACGTGGTTTTTATCATGGCAATATTTTAAATCCACCAACAGACACAACAATTGTCAAAGACACAAATAATAAAATTGTTGAAAAAATGGGTCGGACGTTCGCTTATGATGTATTCAATGATGGTACCCATAAGTTTGTGGTTGGTAGTTCATCAGTTAGCCCTTATTTAACAGGTAACGGTGATGATGATAACAAAGACTACAATGGCGATGTTAACACTTGTGTGAGTGATGGTCTCGATCCACAGTTAACTCGTCAGTGTCAAAATTTTGCATTTGCAACGCAAGCTTATATGTGGGACACAACATCTACATCGACGGGTTACCGCGTAACAGGGTGGGTCGGTGATGTTGAAGCAAACCGTAGCGGATACTCTGCACAAGCAAGTGTAAGAGGCGCTGCTATTCCTACATCTGGCAGTTACGCTAACAAGCCAGTTATGGCTGGTTTTAATACCTATCGCGATGATGATGTGTTTAGAATGCAAGCAACGGTATTCTATCCTAACGCAAGTTACGACGTAACAACTCCTAAGCATGATATGTGGAGTAGTAAAGTTATTACTGGCACAGAACTGAAAGTGGATGGAGATGTGATTTACTCCAACTCATTAGCGACAGATATTAATAACCATTTAATCGTGATCGGTGAAACAAAACGCAAAGGCGACAAACCTGAAAGCGGCGCAGCAGCAAACCGTATTTTTGTGTCGGATGCTAATAGTGGAACGCCTGTAGCTAACTATCTATCAGGTGGAATTTTCTTTACCGGTGCTGGCGGTGAAGCGAAAGCGATCAACAATTTCAATGAAATTGTCGGTCAAATCGATGCAGAAAAAGGTCGTGAGGATGGAGGCAAACAACGTCGTCATCGTGGCTTTATCTATCCTTTCAACGGTACAGGGAGTAATGCAGCAAGAATGGCGTTGTTCCAGAACCAAGGTTGGTGGTTAGATGATCTAACCAATGGTGGGGCTTACTCACAACATAATAACCAGTTCCGTATTTTTGAAGCCTCAGATATCAATGATGATGGTGTGATTGCAGCAAGTGCATTTAAATGTACTGGTGGCTATGACGATTTCTCCCATAACTCATACTGTACTTCTGGAAGTGAAAGCGTTGTCGCGATTAAACTGATCCCGATTGCTGGCGCGGCGGCTAGCGATATTGAAGTCCGCAGCACGGCACTTCCGCCCGTTGAACGTAAAGGCGGTAGTATGGGGTGGATTACTCTGACACTACTTGCTCTCTTTGGGTTCCGCAGAAAATAATTAAATAGTGTAAAGAATGGCGCAAGTTCACAATTTAGAATCTGCGCCTTTTTTGTAACTTGAGAAAGTCGAATTTTTGAGCAATTCTTAATTGTGGCGTAACAGATATGCCATGTAGATTTAATAGTTGTATGTAAGACACAAGTTACTGTATGAGGACTACACTATGATGAAGAGACAAAAGCGTGATCGCCTTGAAAGAGCACAGTCTCATGGGTATAAAGCTGGCTTAAACGGACGTTCCGTAGAGGCTTGCCCTTATCAACAAACGGACGCTCGTTCATATTGGCTAGGTGGTTGGCGCGATGCCAGAGATGACAAACAAGCTGGTCTCTACAAATAAACTCCCACATACATGCAAAAGGATTTAAGCCCCGGAAGGGGCTTTTTAGTATTTAAGCCACTCTAAAGCACTATAACTAAGTATTTTGATGAGAAAAAAGCGACTCTATGAGTCGCTTATGAATAGTTTAACGTCATTAAAAAGCAGAAGTATCTTGGAAAAGACCTACTTTTAAATCCTTTGCAACGTAAATCTCTTTGCCATCAACAAGAACGCGACCATCAGCTAGGCCCATTACAAGTTTACGGTTAACAACCCGTTTCATCGTGATTTCGTAAGTTACTTTTTTTGCTGTTGGTAGGATCTGACCTGTGAACTTAACTTCACCAACACCTAATGCCCGGCCTTTTCCTTTGCCACCAACCCAGCCAAGGAAGAAACCAACCAATTGCCACATCGCATCTAAACCTAAACAGCCAGGCATTACAGGATCGCCAGGGAAATGGCAATCGAAGAACCATAGATCAGGAGTAATATCTAACTCAGCAAGAATAAGGCCTTTACCATACTCGCCCTCGGTTTCTGACATTTTGGTGATGCGGTCCATCATCAACATATTTGGCGCTGGCAATTGAGGGTAGCCAGGCCCAAAAAGCTCACCTTGGCTAGAGGCTAGTAAGTCTTCACGATTATATGAATCTCGTTTATTCTGCATTATCAGTTACTCCAATTTTTGATAGGGTGCATATTAGGGAACACGTGTACGCTAAACAACTCCGATCAGTGCTACACAAACCAGTTTTTAATGCGCTCTGCAATACTGTGTGATTGGTCATGCCTTTCAAAGTTTTCAATACGTTGAGCAATTTTATTAATGATGCTTTCTTCGTCATCGCCTCTGAATGACGCACCCATAAGGATCGGTACGGCTTCATCAACTGTAGCGACTGGCCAAATATGAAATTCATCATTTTTAATGCTATTGACTACATCTTTATGAAGCGCAAGATGTTTTAGATTTGTTTTTGGTAGAATGACGCCTTGTCCACCCGTGAATCCCTGATGCTTACACACATGGTAGAAGCCTTCAATTTTTTCGTTTAGCCCGCCAACAGCTTGAACTCGCCCGAATTGATCAACCGCACCTGTCACAGCGATTTGTTGGTTAATGGGATGTTCAGATAAAGCGCTTACTAAAGAACATAACTCGGCTAGTGATGCACTGTCGCCATCCACTTCGCTGTATGATTGTTCGAAGACAACCGAAGCAGAATAGGGAAGCGGTGCGTCAAGGTTCATTGAACTGCTTACAAAGGCTTGCATTATCATCATGCCTTTTGCATGCAAATTACCACCGAGCTCGGCTTTGCGTTCGACATCGGTAATATCACCGTCACCAAAGTGCACAACGCATGAGATACGAGCTGGTTCACCATAGGAAAGAGGATGGCCAGCAACATCGATCACTGTTAATCCATTGACTTGGCCGACTTGTTCGCCTTGAGTTTCGATAATTACCTGCCCATCAAGTATATCGTCGAGTGCTCGTTGCTGCAGATAAGACTCTCGATAATAGCGTTTGTCTAAGGCACTTTCGATATGAGATTTAGTAATCGGATACTGATTTGACTCTAAGGCCGCTTCTTCTATGAGTGTTCTGTGCCATATTACACATAACGGTGTGTAATGTTGATCTTCCGTGAAACGGGCACCTGCGGTCATAAGAGCAGGAATGGCATCTTCAGTCAGTGTAGGGAGTTGGTATTCTTCAGATATCCAACGCAAATAAGCGAGGTAGGTCAATATCGATTGTTCATCAATTTTCAGGTCCAACTCTAATTCGGTGTAGAAACAAAAGCTTGAGCGGACGTCTGCATCCAAATAGTCGACATCGGCTAACTGGTTCCTATCACCTAAAATGATCAGTTTGACCTCATATTTTTTAGAGATTGGTGAGGGGTGTGGTGATTTAGCATCACAATTAATGGGGCTTACATCTTCGCCTAATACTGCCGCTTTTAATAATGGCCACATTTTAGGATTAGCCAGCAGCATATTAGCGGAGATCAGAAGATAACCACCATTGGCTTTATCCAATAAGCCAGGAATTTCGCTGGTGATAAGCCCATTTTCAGCGCGGTATTGGCCAAAGATAGTCCCCATATCGAGGGACTCCGTACAAATAACGTGCGAGTTTGGCTTTATTACTTGAAGTTTTTGACTGACTAATTGACGATAGATTGAGTTATCTGGCGCGTTGATCAACATCACTCGTGTAAAACCTTTCAATTGAACAAACTGCTGAATAGCGGTTGCTAGTCTGGGCTGTGTGTCGAGTAATGTTACCGGAGATAGACTAGGGTACTGAGCTAGTTGCGAGTGGAATTGATCATACTGAGGTGTGACTGAACGCCAAATATTTTGAGTCATTGAAATCTAGTGTTTATTAAAAGAAGCCAGATTATATAGAAAAATAGCAATGTCTAACAGCTCCATTATTA
>NZ_NDIO01000129.1:0-5186 GCF_002241085.1 Vibrio sp. V03_P4A6T147 | reverse complement strand
TCTCCGTCCAAGAGTTGCTTGAATAGCGATGTAATGGCATTAAACATAAAAAAACCTACTGAAAATTTCGAGTCATTATTGTTTAAATAGTGGCGTATTGAGCAAAACACAAGTCAGAATAAAGTGAGATTCTAAATATCATGAGATTCATCTTCATCGTTCTCGTGATAAAAATCATTCGGATCTTGAGGAACGCTAGGGTCTTCTAGTATTTCAATGACTTCTGAACTTGAGTATTCATGCCCCATCAGGAAAAGCGCTAACATGGCATCGGCTTTGGATTTATTGTCCGCTTTTTCTAGCAAAATTTCTTCAAAGCGTCGCCGTATCATGGCAATCTCATGTTCAACAAAACCGCGACCTTCTTCCTCTCCTTCACCTTCCTCGGGCGCATTATCAAACTCCAGAAACAGAAAATGGCCGTCCAATTGTGTGTCAATAAGACGTTCAGGCAACCAAGCCTCACCCATCACCAATTCTGGATCGGTGTTATCGGGTAGTGAATCGAGTATGTGTTTCAGTTCAGATGCTTTCACAGTTTTATCGTTTCAGTAATCATGTCGCTATTGTAGCGGCGATTTTCTTATAAACATAAGAAATCCTGATCCGATTGCCCAATTTTAAATCGCTTAATCATACGAACGATGGCAAAACATACCGGAATCGAGGAGCAAGCGAATAAATGCTCGCCGTTTGTGAAAGGATAACTGATTGCAGGAGCGTTGATTATGCTACAATCCGCTCAGTTTTATGTAATGAAATGAATAGGAAATGCTTTGACCTCGTCACAGCCCAATCAACACAAGTCAATGAACGCTAGCAGCAACAGTGCGGCATCTCTGCGCAATGCATTGAAAGAATGCATGATGCGTGATCGTTTTCGTCTGAGTAAACGCATCTCTGGTGCGAGCAAAATAAAAAATGAGCAAGCCAAACATGCCGTTTTTGATCAAATTGCGCTCGATATTGCTCAGTCAATGATGGTGGCGCAGCAGCGTCTCAACAGCCGCGTTACCATCGACTACCCTGATTTATTGCCCGTAAGCCAAAAACGCGATGATATCGCCAAAGCGATTGCTGAAAACCAAGTGGTAATTGTGGCGGGTGAAACAGGGTCAGGCAAAACGACTCAGTTACCCAAAATTTGCGCAGAAATTGGGCGTGGTAAATATGGCCTGATTGGCCATACGCAACCACGTCGCCTTGCTGCGCGTTCGGTCGCGAGCCGAATAGCGCAAGAGATGGAAACAGAACTGGGTGGCTTTGTTGGCTATAAAGTTCGTTTTAACGATCAAATTTCCGAGCAGACTCAGATCAAATTGATGACTGACGGGATATTGTTGGCCGAAATCCAGCATGATCGTTTTCTCAATCAGTACGACACCATCATTATCGATGAAGCGCATGAGCGCAGCTTAAATATCGATTTTATCTTAGGTTATTTGAAAGAACTGCTGCCGCGTCGTCCGGATCTCAAAGTCATCATTACTTCGGCCACCATCGATCCTGAACGCTTCTCTAACCATTTTAGCGGTGCGCCTATCATTGAAGTGTCGGGTCGTACTTATCCGGTCGATACGCGTTATCGACCACTGCTTGGTGAAGAGGACGCAGACCGCGATCAACTTGAAGGTATTTTTGAAGCCGTCGATGAACTCTGTGCTGAAGGACTTGGCGATATTCTGATCTTCATGAATGGTGAACGAGAAATTCGTGATACGGCCGATGCGCTCAGTAAACGTAACTTACGTGATACTGAAATTGTGCCGCTTTATGCACGATTATCCGCCGGTGAGCAGAATAAAATCTTTCAGCCCCATATAGGGCGGCGCATTGTTTTAGCCACCAACGTGGCAGAAACATCCCTTACCGTTCCGGGGATCAAATATGTCATTGACCCAGGTACGGCGCGTATCAGCCGTTATAGCTACCGCACCAAAGTCCAACGTTTGCCGATTGAACCAATTTCTCAAGCGAGTGCAAATCAGCGTAAAGGACGTTGTGGCCGTGTTGAAGAAGGGATTTGCATACGCCTCTATTCCGAAGAGGATTTTCTTTCACGTCCAGAATTTACCGATCCGGAAATACTGCGTACCAACTTAGCCTCGGTTATTTTACAAATGACCGCACTTGGGCTGGGTGATATTGAAGCATTCCCATTTGTGGAAGCGCCGGATAAACGCAACATTCAAGATGGTGTGCGTTTGCTTGAAGAGCTTGGTGCGATTGTTCCTGATACCAATAAAAATAGTCACGACAGCAAAAAGCAGTTGACGGATATGGGGCGCAAATTAGCACGCTTGCCGATTGACCCCCGTTTGGCGCGTATGGTGCTTGAAGCGCCAAAGCTTGGCTGCGTAAAAGAGCTAATGGTGATTGCCGCTGCACTTTCGATTCAAGACCCACGTGAACGCCCATCAGATAAGCAACAAGCCTCAGATGAGAAACATCGCCGATTTTTTGATGAAGAGTCCGATTTCCTGAGCCTAGTGAATTTGTGGAACCACATTCAAACTGAGCAAAAAGCGTTAAGCAGCAGCCAATTTCGTAAGCAGTGCAAACAAGATTACCTCAATTATTTGCGGGTACGCGAATGGCAGGATGTTTACTTCCAAATTCACCAATCGATGCGTGAAATGGATTACAAATTGAACGACGAACCGGGCAATTACCAAAGTATCCACAGTGCAATTTTGGTTGGCTTACTGTCGCACATTGGTATCAAAGACCAAGAGAAAAATGAATACCAAGGGGCTCGTAACGCCCGCTTTAATATCTTTCCCGCTTCTGGCCTGTTTAAAAAGCAACCCAAGTGGGTGATGGTCGCCGAGTTGGTGGAAACCTCTAAACTGTGGGGGCGTATTGCAGCTAAAATCCAGCCTGAATGGGTGGAACCGCTGGCGCAGCATTTGATCAAGCGTAGCTACAGCGAACCGCATTGGTCAAAAAAACAAGCCGCCGTCATGGCCTATGAAAAAGTGATGTTATATGGCATTCCTATTGTGCCTAAACGTTTGATTAACTACAGCACCATTGACGAGCCACTATGTCGTGAGATTTTCATTCGCAGCGCATTAGTTGAAGGTGATTGGGAAACCAAACATGCGTTTTTCAAGCAAAACCGTCGCTTATTACTTGAAGTCGAGGAGCTTGAGCATAAATCTCGCCGCCGCGATATTTTGATTGATGATGAACAGCTTTTCGAGTTCTACGATCAGCGAGTCGCAACGGATGTGGTCTCTGGGCGTCATTTTGATGCGTGGTGGCGAAAAGTCAGCAAAGCCACCCCAGATCTACTCAACTTTGAAAAAGAGATGCTATTTAAAGGTGATGCTAGCCACATCACTGATTTAGATTATCCCAACTTTTGGCACCAAAACGGTATTAAGCTGAAGCTCAGCTATCAATTTGAACCTGGTGTGGATAGTGACGGTGTCACGGTACATTTGCCATTGCCGATCCTAAATCAAATTGAGCCGACAGGGTTTGATTGGCAGATCCCCGGGTTACGTCATGAATTGGTTGTCAGCCTCATCAAGTCTTTGCCTAAAACACTGCGCAAAAACTTTGTACCGGCACCTAACTATGCAGATGCGTTTTTAGCTCGTGTCACACCGATGGAATTGCCTTTATTGGATGCGATGGAAAAAGAGTTAAGACGCATGACGGGCGTCGAGGTGAAGCGTGAAGATTGGAAGTTAGAGCAAGTTCCGGATCATTTAAAAATCACTTTTCGCGCGGTGGATCATAAAAATCGCAAACTCAACGAGCATAAAGATTTATATCAGCTGAAAGAGAGTTTGAAAGAGAAAGTACAAGAAACACTCTCTCAAGTGGCAGACGATGATATTGAACAGCAAGGTTTGCATACGTGGAGCTTTGGTGAATTACCAAAAGTTTACCAACAAAAGCGCGGCGGTTTCGAGGTTAAAGCTTATCCAGCGTTAGTGGATAGCAAAGAGAGCGTTGAAATTAAGCTTTTTGAGACCGAGCAAGAACAACTCAATGCAATGAAAGCAGGGCAAAGGCGTCTGATTTTGCTAAACGTTCCTTCACCGATTAAATATCTGCACACCAATTTACCGAACAAGTCAAAATTGGGGCTCTACTTTAACCCGTATGGCAAAGTACTGGACCTGATTGATGACTGTATTGCTTGTGGGATTGATAAGTTAATTGAACAGCAAGGCGGTTTAGTGTGGGAGCCGGAGCAGTTTGAGGCACTGAAAGAGTTTGTGCGCGCTGAATTGGGCGATACTGTGGTCGATATCGCCCAACAAGTGGAGACGATTCTTACCACGGCATTCAACATTAATAAAAAGCTGAAAGGGAAAATCGATTTTACGATGGCCTTTGCGTTATCGGATATCAAAGCGCAGATCGAAGGTTTGATCTTTAAAGGCTTTGCCACCGAATGCGGCTGGAAGCGTTTGCCGGATATTCTGCGTTACATGCGCGCGATTGAACGTCGGATGGAGAAGTTACCCATTGATCCAAATAAGGATCGTTTGCACATGTTGAAAATTGAAGCGGTAACCAATGATTACAAAGCGCTACTAAACAAGATACCTCGCGGTGCAGAAGTACCTGAAAATGTTAAAGAGATCCGTTGGATGATTGAAGAGCTTCGCGTGAGTTTATTTGCTCAGCAACTTGGCACTCCTTATCCAGTTTCAGATAAACGTATAAAAAATGCGATTGATGCTTGTTAGGTATAAGATTTGCATCTAACCAACAGTTCACTATAATTTGACGCTATGTGGCAATCGGTCGCCGTTTTGAGGCCACTGCCAAATTAAATAAAGAAGGTTCATCATGAAAAAGACTTTAATCGCACTGGCGCTGATCAGTACATCTTCAATGGCGTTTGCTGACTCTTGGATTTATGGCGGCGCATCGGTAGGCCAATCGGATTTGAATGGTAAAAGCGGCACTTCATACAACATTCATGCCGGTACTGGTATTCTTCCTCTGATTGGCCTCGAAGCGGGTTACACCGACCATGGCAAATTTGAAGTCAGTGCCACGAATGAAATCGCGGCCTCTTCTGTTTATTTTGCGGTAAAGCCAAGCATTGATTTTGGCCCTCTGCATGTGTATGCCAAGGGTGGTTTGCATTCTTGGGATAAAAAATTAAACAGCAATAAAATAGATGATGGTTTTGACATCATGTACGGTGTAGGCGC
>NZ_NDIO01000291.1:0-5218 GCF_002241085.1 Vibrio sp. V03_P4A6T147 | reverse complement strand
GCATATATACAATCTCTTTTCTTACCGCGACTGACACGCTGCCGTTTAGTCAATATCTGTGCGATAAAATTGCCAAAAAAGTTGATCGCTTAATCCTCTCAATGCTCATGAACAATCGTAATCATGTGCGTGTTATATTCTTAAGTATCATTGTTTCTGATTGATTTTAATAAAATTATTTATTGTTTGTATGCATTTTTGTTGCACATTTTTTCGCGTGAATTCTCACTTTCAAGACGTCAACCTCATTGGGTTGGAACCCTTATCTCGTTACGGACATAGTGATTCTATCGAAATGAGATTAGGTAACTAATAATAAATCGGTAACCCAGTTGTCTATATCCGGAATCGATTGTTGCTTAACCAGCGCAGATTTCGTGGGTTGCTGCTGCTGAAATTCAGGCACGTCACTATAAACTAAAATGAGCAATCCAATGATGAATAAGAAACCATTAACGCTTCTGGTAGCAGGGCTACTGGGAAGCGCACCCGTTTGGGCGCAAAATGAGCTCACCTTGATCCAGATCGGGGAAAAAATCGTCGAGCGATTAGAATCGATTAAAGCGACCGCCGAACGTGGAGAAGGGGTGTTTGAACGCAACGGTGAGCGTTGGATCCACTATAAAGGCTTCGATTATCGGCTTAGTTACAAAAATGATCTGCAATTCCCCTTTATACCTTATCAAAGTGGCGATGATACGCCTTATCGCAATGTGATCGATTTTGTCGATCAGAGTTGGGAATTCATGGTGTACGACGGCGGTTTTTATCTGATGAGCCGCGAATTTGGTGTTTACGAATCGGACGAGCAAGGCTGCTTTGTGGAATACATTCCTGCGGCACACGGGTCTAAGCGCGCCGATGGTAGCTATATTTGGCAACGTGATGTCATCTATCGTACCGAAACCTCTGATTGTGGTGCGTTAGTGAAGCCAGAGATTACCTCGTTAACCGTCTCGAGCCTGTCTGATGTCGGTGTGTCATTTGACTGGCTTGGGCAAAATGAAGCCGATAAGACTCAGCTCACCTTAACCAATTTGAGTGATGCGAAGGATGTTCGCCGCTATGATTTGGTTTCTGCGGGCTTTTTTATCGGTGACCTTAAGCCAGGCACATCATATGAGATGGTGTTGAACTCGTGTAATCCAGTGGATTGTGCTGAGCCCAAGGTTGTGCGCTTTACTACTCAAGATGCTCGAGTCGGTTTTGCCGATGAAATCCCAACCCCGAACCATTTGCAAGGCACTTTAGAGGGTGGGTTGGGCATTACTCAAACCCATACATCAGTCGCGCCGAATAGCAATGAGTTAACTGGTCAAGGTCATTTGGACGTGATCATGAACCGTGAAGCGATGCTGCTGTTTACCCCGCAACAAGGGGAAGAGATTAACCAAGTCCGCGCCGAAGTGTTCCTCGATGGCGAATTAGTGCACACCACCTTGATGCTGCCGCCCAGTGCTCTGGCCGCATCGGATCAGCCAGAGAATGGCCGTATGAAGGTGGTGTTCTCTCATCACGCTTGGTCACTGCCGCTGCAATGGAACTGGATGAAGCCGGAGCTCTCACTGCGCTTGACCGACAACTTAGGCCGTGAAGGTGTGCTCAGCCAAGGAGACATCCAGTTTGGTGGTGCGCCTGAGTTGGTGATTCAAAATATCGACATGGGTATGCTGACTCAACCGCGTAACCGCAATACGATGATTCAAAATCTTCCAACTTTGGCCGCGGATTATTTCCAAAAAATACCCGCGTCTAAATTGGTGATGGCTGACTACACTCCTGCCTATTTTCCTGTTGTCACTATGCCAAATGGTGTGGTGTACACCGATAAGAGTGCGAGTACGGGTGGTTGGCACAGCGGCGATATGCGTGAAGCGATCGGTAAAGCGTTGGTCTCTACAGGTGTTAACAACGCCAACGTCGGCATTGTGAGTAGTGCGGGTTATTCGCAGCAATACAACCGCCGCTACAACCACATTACCGCACACACCAACGTCGGGGTGTATACCAAAGAAGGTACAGATTTAGCTCAAGTTGTTGTTCATGGTGGCAGTGGCGGAGGCGGTAAAGTAACCCTGCAAAATACTACCGGCAATGAATGGTCCCATGAACTGGGCCATAACTATGGGCTTGGTCACTACCCATATATGGCGTCGATTCACGATATGGAATCTGGCTGGGGTTGGGATGCGTTCCAGCAACGCTTTATCGGTAACCTGCACTGGAAAGGCGATGTCTACACCCAACAGCAAGGTGACGATATTGTACCGCCGTTTAAAGATGCGTTCCGTTTCCTGCGTGATGCGCAAAATGGCGGTGAACAAGAGTACATTGGCACCATCAGCCGCTTTACCTTGGAGCATCCGGCTCAGTCGCGCAAAGCACAGCGTTGGATGAACAACGGTTTTAACCTTGATAGCAACAGCCCAAGCGGTTATGTGCAGTGGGATCAGAGTACCCAACGTTATAAAGCGGTAGAAACCGATACACCGAAACCGCAGCAAGTGGGCGTACCCGTAGTTACTTTATTGGGGATTTACGATCCGCAGAATGAGAACCCTAGCCAAATCTATCCTCTGATTTACTCGAATTATGGCAACGTGTTTGAGCTGCCGCAGCCAGAGCAAGGGGATTATCAGTTGGAAGGTTGGCAAGCGGTGGCGAACCTGACTCAGGCACAGCTCGATAGCGATATTTGGCAAACATTACGTATAGATGGTGAGCAGCAACGTTTGTGTAAGTTTACTTTTCAAGCGGCCAATGGCGATAGATCGCAGTTTGTCGGTGGAGTTGAACCCAGTACCGATCGTTGTTCTGTTGGACGCGATGTGACATGGAACATCAACGTGAACATGACTTCTGCACAAGGCGAGTATGAATTGCTTTCCAAGTATGGTCGCGGAATGGTGACTTACACACCGACGGCCGATGTCGGTGAAGTGAGCCTATGTACACTCAATAAGTCTGGAAATGATCACGATGGAGCTGGATTTGTCGTCGGTAACCAATGTGAACAGATCGCAGGTGTGATGCATAAAAATGGCCAAACGTGGCGCTATGCCATTCGTGGCGATGAAGTGTTGCGTCCTACTTACCAGGTTCAGGGTCAGTGTCAGTTGGATGTTGAATTTGCAGATGGGATCCGCGAACAAGTTCGATTGAGTGCCTCTCGCCACGCTGGCAATGAAAGTAACAAGTTCCACGTTAACTTATCGATGGAGAATGGAGTACCAACTCAAGTGAGTTTGCATTGTTCGGATCGAGGTGGTGAAACAGAACTGACTCGAATGACGCCAGATCAGAACCCGCCGCTGGATAAGCTCAAAGGCCCAATCATCATTGGCCAAGAGTACGGTTACAGCCAAGTGGTCGATATGACACCAACCTTCGTACAGAATGAAACTCTGCTGAACACGGATTTTGCAACGATCGCTGAGTTTGATGCTTTTGTGGCCGAACACTATGGTCGTGGCGTTCTAAACAATGGCGTGACGAAAGCGGAGCGCCGAGCGGGGGCATTGTATGTCTACCCGAACCCAGAAACGGGGATGTGTGATTACTTTGTAATGCGTATGGTAGATGCTGGCGCATTCCCGGCCGATCAAACCAGTAATCAAGGTTGGAAATACCTCGGTTCTGCAGATCGCTATGTGAACTTTGCTTTCAACCCAATCAAGCTCAATAGAGCGGTTGGTGTGAGCATTGAAGCGCGTGTACAAAGCTACTTTGGTGTATCTCACTTATTGACATGGGATGAGCGTACCTCAACCACTTGGGATAAGGCGCAAAATGCGGTGTTTGTTGGGCAAATCGATGGTGAAAACCATTACTTTATCCAAAAACGCCCAGGAGAGGGTGAAGCTTTCCCGATGCTCGGAGAGTCAAACCTAGATTGGGTTTACCTTGGCAGCGACAGCACCATTCAAGCTTATCTTGCGGAATTAAATCGTGATTTAGCAAGCTTTGAACGTTCGTTACTGGAGTGGTATCAACAAGATGCGATGGGCGTGTGGGGCAGTGATGGCCAGCGTGGTCAAGTGAACGATATTTATCAATACGCTTTCCGTGGCGGCTATCATTACTACCGCTTGAAAGTGACTAAGTACGGTTATTTCCCTTACCCAACCGATCCCAATCCAACCAACAGCAGCTGGGAATATCTCGGTCAGTTTTAAGTTCCTCACTGGATCGTGAGGTAAAGTCGTAAAATGCGCCACTCGCTGTTAAGCGAGTGGCGTTAAGTTTTAATGAACGAGGTTTTTAAATAGATAGGTGCTCGTTAGCAAACGACTTTAATCGCTAAACCACCTTGGGACGTTTCACGATATTTGGCGTTCATATCTTTACCTGTCTCAAGCATGGTTTCGATCACTTTATCAAGCGAAACACGAGGTGCCGATGAGCGGCGTAGCGCCATCCGCGTTGCGTTGATCGCTTTCACGGCAGCAATACCATTGCGCTCGATACAAGGCACTTGTACTTGTCCCGCGACAGGGTCACAGGTTAAGCCCAAGTTATGTTCCATCGCAATTTCAGCGGCCATGCAAACTTGTTCAGGGCTTCCACCCATCAGTTCTGCAAGGCCCGCGGCTGCCATCGAACAGGCAACACCTACTTCACCTTGACAACCCACTTCCGCACCAGAAATAGAAGCGTTACGTTTGTAAAGCCCACCGATAGCGCCAGAGGCGGCAAAGTAACGGATATAGTCTTTTTCAGTAACGGTCTGAATGAATTTATCGTAATAGGCTAACACTGCAGGAATAATACCGCATGCGCCATTAGTAGGTGCCGTCACCACACGCCCACCCGCGGCATTTTCTTCGTTCACTGCAAAAGCGTACATGTTTACCCAGTCAACTACCGCCATTGGATCGTTAGTGGTTTTTTCTGAGGTCATTAACTGTTGACGAAGTGCTGCTGCTCGGCGTGGAACACGAAGAGGCCCTGGTAAGATACCTTCAGTATTCATACCGCGGTCCATACATTCGCGCATGGTTTTCCAAATATTGGCAAAGTAAGTACGAACTTCTTCATCAGAATGCAGTGCTTTTTCGTTAGCCATAACCAGCGTACTGATGGAAAGACCACTCTCTTTACATTGGTTCATCATCTCGTCAGCACTAGTGAAGACATAAGGAACTTTAATTGGGTTCTCTTTTTCTTTACCAAAGTTTTCTTCATCAACGATAAAACCACCGCCGATAGAGTAGTAGGT
>NZ_NDIO01000060.1:0-5252 GCF_002241085.1 Vibrio sp. V03_P4A6T147 | reverse complement strand
AATTGGTAATGTCTTTATGGATAGTCATATTGAAGATAAACTTCAAGTGGAACTAAAAGCAAATAGTTGGCTCAATAATCGGATGGGTGATTTGCGAGAAAAACTAAAAGAGTCTGAAGTTCAGTTACAAACGTTTTTGAAATCTGAGGGGCTGGTCGATATCCAAGGCGTTGAAAGCTTAGCATCTCAAGAACTCGAAGAACTCACCTCTCAATTAAATAAAACGAGAGATAGACGTGTTGCAGCTGAAACACTCTATCTGGTGGCACAAACTTACAGCCGCCAAGACAGTGATCTTTCAGCACTTGCTTCTATACCTGAGATATCTAACCACCCGACGATTCGAGATGTTAAATTAGCAGAAGTACAAGCTGAGCGAAAAGTTTCAGAACTATCAAAACGCTATGGAGATAAACACCCAAAACTCAAAGCAGCACAAGCCGAACTAGCCTCTGTTAAACGCAATTTAAATTCCGAACTAAAACAGCTACTAAACGGGATCAACAATGAGTTACAGGCTGCTAAGCAAGCAGAGAGTTCTTTGCACCGGGAACTTGAGAAACGCAAATCAGAGTTTCAAAGCCTCTCCGTAAAAAATGCAAGATATTCAGAGCTAAAGCGCGAAGTCCAAACAAACCGAGAGTTGTTTGATCTCTTTTTAAGTCGTCAAAAAGAGACCAGTGCATCGAGCGACTTTAATGCTACGATTGCTCGTTTTACCGATTTTGCCAATCCGCCCCTCGCCCCAAGTAAACCGAATCGTAAACTGATTGTATTGTTAGCGTTTGTCGCTTCGTTTGGTTTGGCGTGTGTTGTTGCTTTCATTGCTGATGCGGTAAACGATACATTCCTTGATATAAAACAGGTTGAAAAACAGTTATCACTAAGCTTGCTCGGTATTATACCGGCAATTAAAACTCGAGGCCCCCTAACGCTAAAAACCTATTTTGATTCGAAACACCGAGAGCTCACAGAAGCGATTAGAACCGTTCGGACTGGTTATTTACTTGCCAACACCAACAAAGAGCATCATGTGGTAATGGTTACTTCTTCACTGCCTGAGGAAGGAAAAACAACCTCGAGTATCAATTTGGCTTTTTCACTGGCACAAATGGAAAAAACACTGCTGATTGACTGCGATTTGAGAAAACCATCGGTTGCACACCGTTTTGGCATCTCTGGTTCACAGCCAGGAATGAGCAACTTGCTCATAGGTACGCATACCATAGAAGAGTGTCTCTATACCGATGAAGAATCAGGGCTTGATGTTTTGACTTCAGGAGTCGTGACAGACAATCCTCTTGAACTTATCTCCTCGCCTAAGTTTGCCTCACTACTCGAAGAGCTTAAGACACGCTATAGCAGAATTGTGATTGATACACCTCCGTGTTTAGCCGTTAGTGATGCATTTATGCTATCGCAGTACGTGGACTCGACCATACTAGTGATCAATGCTCCACAAACACGTACTAAAGTGGCTAGAGATGTGGTCGGGCGCTTAACGCAGCAAGGAGCGAGAATTGATGGCGTCATATTGAACAAACTGAACACCAAAAAAGCCTCTAATTATAGCGGTTATCATCAATATCAATCCTATTACGGCCCAGAAAAATAACCATGACGGTCGTGAATCACCCTTTTTTAGCCCATGCTTTACGTTTGAGCATTGGGCTAACTGCGCTCGTTACTCTCTATTTTGCATTTCATTTTTTGACGGCGTCCATTTACGCGCTAGCAACAGAAAGAAACATCGACTACTGGACAAAGCACAGTGATGGTGTAACTTCAGAGCAAGTGAATGAAACAAAGGCCATGATACTAAAGGCACTACAGCACCACAGAGACCATCCTCACTACCACAATTTACTGGGTAAGGTCTATGAGTGGGAAGCCTATTTGGGCGATGATGTAGGTAAAGAGAGCCGCTTGCTCAATGCAAAAAAGGCCTACTTGGAAAGTGCATTATTGAGACCTACTTGGTCAGACACATGGGCTGATTTATTGGTGATTGAAACTCAGTTGAAAGGGGAAAATATTGATCTCTATTTTGCACAAGCCGACAGATATGGGCCTTTTACACCCAAAGTGAACAACACACTTTCCCAGATTGGCCTTAACCATTGGTCTATTTTTTCAGCGCCGCAGCGAACTATCATTATTGATCACACCGCAAGAGCATTAGCTCATCCTCAAAGCCGAGGAGAAGCCTACCAATATCTAAAATCAAACGGTCTCTTAAAATTTACCTGTGCAGCTATTATTTATAACTCTCAACGTTATACTGAGAAAAATAGTCTCTGCAAGAGAGCGCTAGAGTGATCTCGATGATAAAACGTTACTCAATAAACCGGCCTATCGCCTTGTTAATGTTAGTCTTGCTTTCTCTTAGTACGGCTTCGCTATCACTGGCAAAAACACTGAATATTCATGCTGAGATATCGATATTTTTGGAAAAGTCACTCGGCGGTGATATTTATCTCCACTTTACACTTGCGCTATTCATTACCTTGGTTTTTATCCGAGTAATTTCCGCCACTCTTCCCCCTATACAGAGCATCTTTCTCGCCATAGTTATCGTCTCGACCTGTTGCGTAATTGATGAAAGTTTACAAATGTTATCGCGTTCACGATCATTCTCTTTGCTCGATTTAGGGGCAAGCTTACTTGGTATAACAATGGCCTCAATAATCTATTACGTTACTAGCAGACTTCAATCTTCAAACTTATGCTCCAAACTAAGACAACCTCGCGCATAAAAACGCCTTAAGAATGAGAATCGAACCCTTATTAACAGAAGTACGATATCACTGGATGTACTACTTCACTTATAATCATCGCAACAGTAAATCGTAGGCTTTTAGGACTTACCAATGAAAAAATCACTATGGATATTTTGGATTGCTATTTCAGCTTTGCTGGCTAGTTCAAGGTTATATGCCGAAACAGAAATTACTTGTTCACTTTATAAAAACCATAAAGTGGCCACAGACACAATAAGAGCCAGCCTAGAACAAGCAGACGATGCCATTATTTCTCTGCAAGCTTTAATGAAACTATGCCCAAGCATGGCACTGGAAATGGCGGACCTAGCGTCTACTCTACACCCACAACTAGTACTCGATATCTTCAATACGGTATTTGACCATATATCGAGTGACCAAGTCGCAGCTTTGACTGCAATACTCGTTAAAAATGCACCTCAAGAGATGCGTTCTGAAGTCATTCAGCTTGCTGTCACTAAATCACCAGAGTCAGCTCAAGCTATCGTTGATGCTGTTATTGCAATGGATTTAATGGACTCAACCGATGTGATTGTTGCTGCAATCTCCGGTGGCGCTGACCCAGCGACCATTACTGAACCGACAGCGGCAGGTACTCCATCGGCTTTACCTGGTGGCTTACCTCCAGTCGCAACGGTGCCAGGTAACACCACAACACTTGGAACCGGCAATGGCAGTGGTGGTGGTACCGCTTCACCAAACTGATCGCTTAATTCGATGCTTTCATCCAGTTTAGGGCCGGCATATTCCTGCCCTTCTTAATTGATATTAATAGTATGCGTCTAATAGAAAAATCCATTTTCCCAATATTTCTCATTTTTATATTTTGGCTGCCCATACCTTTAGGTAGTAATCGCCCATTAGCATGGTCATTCAATGAAATCTGGATTGCATTGCTGCTTATTGCCTGTTTATTCAACTACTCTTTTGAGCACTGGAAAAACTGTCTGATAAAGGGAAAATTAGTCATCATTCCCATCGCACTTATCACTTGCTGGTCATTCATCCAAAGTATTCCACAACTTGGTATAACTCAGGATCCTAGTTTAGTCTTTGTCTCTGCAATCAAATCGCTCCACTATTTCCAGTTTTGTCTTATTGCTCTTGTCCTTATCGACACACCTAAAAAATTAAAACTTCTCGCAGTAGTCATGGTTAGCAGTGGAATTTGCCAAGGCTTTTACGCTGGCGTGATTTTGCTACTCAACCTAGATCATTCGATAATTTTCAAGCTGCCACTAGGAAATAGAGCCTCCGGAAGCTTTGTCTATCATAATCATCTGGCAAACTTCTTGATGCTGAATCTCTGCATTGGATTTGGCTTATTAATTGCAAAACTCGATAGCTCACACAAAACCGGATTTAGAAATATCACTAAACAGTTTTTAGCCGTGTTGCTGTCTGATAAAGCCTTTGTACGTTTAGGGCTCGTGATCATGGTGATTGCATTAGTCTTAACACGCTCAAGAATGGGAAATATGGCTTTCTTTATCGCCCTAACCGTAGGTTGTGTGCTGTTGCTATTGTTTTACAAGCCGAAACCCAAAAGTGTTTATGTGCTTATAATCAGTTTATTCATCATTGATACGTTCATCGTGAGCCAATGGTTTGGATTGGAGAAAGTCAAACAACGTCTTATTGAAACTAGCTTGGAAAGTGAATCAAGAGATGATGTTGTCAGATATTCCCTAGTTGCAATACAAGAAAGGCCTCTGACTGGCTTTGGGGCTGGTACTTTCTACTCCACTTTTCCTTCCTACAATCAAGGGAAAGTAAAACTGTTTTACGATCATGCTCATAATGACTACATCCAATTCACCTTAGAATCAGGCCTTGTCATGGTTTCGATATTAGGTGTAATGATCTTAGTCGCCGCCCAACGCGCATTTTATGCGTTTAAAAACCGCAGAAATAGATTGATGAAAGGGATCGGATTATCATCCATGATGGCTATTATTGGTATGTTGATACACATGAGTGTTGATTTCCCACTTCAAGCTCCCGCAACAACACTTTATTTCTTGCTGTGTTTATTAATGGGACACTGGGCAAATTCAATGCCGAGTCTAGTCACTCGTTCAAAATACTCCTGATATATAAAAACGACTTGAAGTTGCAGGTAAACGAATGTTTCCAACACCGCGCAGCTTCAAGTAGGAATGGTATACGTCCAGAGCAATCCCTACTCCATATCTGGTTAGTAAAAATCCGCCTTCTTAGAAGGCGGCTTTGGTTTATAGCCCCCTATAAGGGGGCATCCCTGCGCTGCTAGTTTATCTTCAACTCTAACTGCGCCTCATATTCTTGATCTTTCTTGTCTTGGTGCCTTACGTAACGCCTGATGATTTCTTCATTCACACCAACTGTGTCAACAAAGTATCCCCTTGCCCAAAAATGATTACCCCACAGTTTCTTTCTTATATGTGGGAACTTGTTAAACAAGCGGATTGCTGAACGCCCTTTCAATACTCC
>NZ_NDIO01000077.1:0-5265 GCF_002241085.1 Vibrio sp. V03_P4A6T147 | reverse complement strand
TGCCAAACGATTTTTTCTTGATCTGAGGCAAGTTATTATTTCTTTTGAAGTGAGAAATATATCAATATTTAAGTCCATCCTGTAGCGCGCAGTAAACGTCTGCGCTTCCACCATTTTGCGTTGGCAACATTAGGCAGTAAAAAGGGGGCTTACGGTGAATCGAAAGCGTTCTGTTCAGTACTCGTAACGTTACGCACACCGGCAGTTAAACCGCATCAATGGGTGTAATACATACAAATACGCTTGTTTTCTATTTCTAATACGTTGAACGGCGTTTCATAGATATCGCTCAAAACCGACGATTGAATCACCTCTTGTACTGTGCCAGTTGCTACTACTTGGCCTCGTTTCAGCGCAATGATGGAATCGGAGTAACAGGATGCAAAATTGATGTCGTGAATCACCACGACCACCGCTTTATTCAACTCATGTGCTAAACGCTGAATAGTGGCCATGATCTGCAATGAGTGTTTGATATCGAGGTTGTTCAATGGCTCATCGAGAAAGATGTAATCGGTATCTTGGGCGATCACCATTGCAATAAAGGCCAGCTGGCGTTGGCCGCCACTCAGTTCGTCTAGGTATTTATCTTCTATCGCTTTAAGATCAAGATATTCGATCGATTGCTCAATCATCGCATGATCGTTGGCCGTTAATTTACCTTGCGAATAAGGAAAACGGCCAAAAGCCACCAGCTCTTTCACGGTAAAACGCATGGTCAGAGTATTGGCTTGACGCAGAACCGACAGCTTTTTAGCCAACGCTTTAGTATCCCACTCAACCAGCTCTTTGCTTTCAATCCAAACTTTACCGCTATCACGGCTAACCAAACGGCTAGCCATCGACAATAAGGTACTTTTTCCTGCACCATTAGGGCCAATAATTGAAGTGACCTTGCCTTTTTCAAACTGCGCACAGGCCTTATCCACAACGGCTTGTTGGCCAAACACTTTAGTCAGTTTATCTAGCTGAATCATATGAAATTAAACCATTTTATTACGTAAAAGGAGGGAGAGAAAATAGAGACCTCCGATGAAATTGATCACCACACTCAGCGTTGTTTCAAACTGGAATACTTTTTCAACCACCCATTGACCTGAAAGCAATGCACACACCGCCATCGCGGAACAACCAATCAATAAGGTTCGGTGTTGGTATGAACGAAACCACTCGCGCGTTAAGTTGGTGACCAATAAGCCAAAGAACATCACGGGCCCAACTAAAGCTGTAGAAATAGCAATTAATACCGCACTAAGCATCAATACATGGTGCGTCACTCGGCGTACATCCACCCCTAAACTGACCGCGTTATCGTTATCCAACCATAAAACATCCAACACGCGATGCAGGCGAAACAGGCCAAAGCAAACCAGCAGTAGTAATGGTGTTACCCAATACACAAGTTCCACTTTCACGTTGTTGAAGCTCGCAAACATATTGGACTGTACCGATGAAAAATCATTCGGATCCATCAGCATGATCAAAAAAGAGGAAATGCTGGAAAACAGTTGCCCCAGAATGACTCCTAATAACAACAACACCATTAAGTTACTCTGCTGCTTACGAAAATAAAAAGCGAACAATAAACTAGAAAACAGCAACATGGCAGCAACGGACAACGAAAAATTGAGGTAAGCATTAAGCGCGTAGCTACTTAGGCCACCAAAAAGAGTCACCACGAGCACCTGCACAAACAGGTAGAGTGAATCAAACCCCATGATGCTGGGCGTTAAAATTCGGTTGTGGGTAATGGTTTGAAATGCTAGAGAGGACTGCGCAATGGCAATGCCCGCTAACACCATCGCCAATACTTTGGGTACACGACGAGAAAGAAAATAGTGATAGTTGTCGGCGTTCAATCCAACACCAATAAATAACCCAGCAAAAAGCAGAGAAGCCAAAACCAGTAACCACAGTTTGGTATGATCACGCAAAGTGATGCTCGCACATACAGACTTACCCATGGCGTTGTCCTCGCAACAGCAACACAATAAATACACTGCCACCGAGAATACTGATGATCATCGAAATCGGCACTTCATAGGGGAAAATAATCAAACGGCCGCCCAAATCGCATAGCAGTACCAATAACGCACCGAAAATGGCCGTACGAGGGATATTTTTGCGCAAGTTGTCACCGTAATAGTGGCTGACTAAATTGGGCACAATCAACCCTAAAAAAGGCAGTTGACCGACAATCATAACAACCGTCGCAGACATCACCGACACCAAACAAACGCCAATCACCAGCACTTGCTGATAGTTAAGCCCTAAGTTCACAGCAAAATCTTTACCCATGCCGACGGCCGAAATTCGCGCCGCATACAAATAGCTAAAGAGGGCAACCGGAATCGCAATATAGAGCAGTTCGAAATCCCCTTTCAGCAAATTGGCAAAATTGGCTACCGTCCAACTAGAAAGGTTTTGTATCGCATCGTATTTGTAAGCGATGAAGGACGCAGCGGATTCCACCACATTACCAAAAATAATGCCGATCAAAGGGACAAAAATGGCATTTTTAAACTGCACGCGCTGAATCAGTTGCACAAACAGCAAAGTGCCCGCAATCGAAACCGAGAAAATAAGCCACAAGCTTTCACCGTGGCCAAAAAAGACTAAGCTCAACACGTAGCCCAGCATGGCGCATTCAATGGTACCGGAGGTAGAAGGCGCGGCAAATCGGTTTTGGCTGATTTGCTGCATAATAAGACCCGCGATACTGAGCCCTGCCCCGGCTAAAACAATCGCCAACAAACGTGGCAAACGACTGGTAAAGAGCAGTTGCCAAGCATGGGCATCCCCTTGCAGTAATGCCATTAGTGATAGATTGCCTACCCCCACAAACAGTGAAGATAGGCTGACTACCAACAAAGCAAGCAATAACTTTTTCAAAGCTAACCTCAGCTTGTTTGTGGCAAATTAGTGAATGTGTACAGCATTTCTAACGTCGCTGATCATCTGCTCGGTAGCAGTCACACCAGAAATGGATAGGTACCAAGCATTAAGGTCTAAAAACGCCATGCTTTTATTTTTGTAAGCCGCAGTCGCTTTGATCAGGTCATTTTCAAACTCTTGGCGAGTGTGACTTTGCCCTTTGTTGACCAACGTATCACGATCAATGATCAATAAGGTTTTAGGATCATGTTCGCGAATAAATTCATAAGAGATTAGATCGCCATGACGTGTCGCTTTGATGCTATCGACGGTCGTTTTGAATCCAAAATCTTTATACACCGCCGAGAAACGTGATTCAGGCCCAAAAGCGGTAATGTTACCGCCAGAGCTCATCACTGTGAGCGCATCGATTTGGTTGTTCTGGTTAAAGCAACGAAGTGCTTGAAACTGCTTATCTAAATCTTCAATTTTGGCTTCCACTTGATCTTCAATAGCAAAGACTTTGCCTAGATTACGCCACTGCTGTTGTGTACTCTGCCAGTAGCCTTGGCTTGCATCGGCTGCAAAAACGATAGTTGGTGCAATTTTAGATAGCTCGTCATAACTGGTTGCGGCGCGCGGCCCAATCACAATCACATCCGGTTTTTGCATATAAATGGTTTCGAAATCAGGCTCAAATAAAGAACCGGCAGGTGCGTATGTATCGCTGTTGTACTTCGCTAAATAATTTGGCAGTTCAGTCACTTTCGATACCGCGACAGGTTCAATACCAAAGCGATCTAACGTATCTAACGCACCCAAACCAATGACAACCACACGTTGCGGATTTTGCTCGATCGTCGTGGTACCGAGTTGATGCTCCACAGAAACGGTTTTAGCACTGAGAGTAAAAGAGGTAAGCAAGCCAAGTGCTGCCAAACTAAACAACGATTTCATATAGGTTCCCATTCAAAATAACTACGACAGATTTTGATAAGCATTCGCATTAAGTTCGGGTAATATAATCGTTGACCGTCGTTCAAGCAACCCTATTCACATCAAAATCGGCCATGATGATCAGAAGCAGCAAGAATGATGAAAAAGCGAGCGCTAATAAGAGATTCGCGCTCGCTTTCTAGGGGGAGAGAAATGTTATGGACGTGTCGGGTTAATCGTCAAAGGCTCAAAAGTGGCCACTGCGTTACCACTCGCTCCAGGATGATCAACATAGCTGGTGTCTTGCATCAAGGTGTAAAAGACATCGACATAATCGTCGTCATTGACCAGTAAACCATCGGGAATCGCATCAATGATCTTGCCCGTGATTTGCGGAATAATCGCATACGCCTGCACTTCTGGATCAGGGATAAGCTTCAGCACTTCTTCCGCTACTTTGACGAGTAATTTAGCCAGCTCCTTATAATCGGTACCATCATCTTGCTCCATCAAGATAAGATCGGCTGCGCCCCAACGGTAACGAGACCATTGGATCATCACTTGATTTGGGAAGTAATCTTGCTTGTCGTAATCCAAATAAGGCATTTCAACTAAGTCAATGGTCGGCTCATCTCGGCTTGGATTGATGCCTGTAACAATCGCATAAATTTCAGCCGCTCCAGAGATCCACGGTTCTTTGTCATCCGCTAAACGAATTTTTTTCAGCACTGTGGTGGAAATAGGCTCAGCGCTATTATCGCTGCTGCGGGCCATCGCTTGAGCGGCGACGCTACCACTTTCTACTGTGGTCAATGTGGTCGATTGACCCAATGCGTTCATCTGTGCACGCATTGCTTGTAAGCCTGCGCGCAATTCCACTTCGCTATTACTATCAACCACGAAAACGGGTACATCTGGCATTTGATATACATCCAGTTGATGCACCTGTCCGTACACATCAAACGCTTCAATATATTGCCAAGACGCATCATTACCTTTGGGCTCAAAAGCAAACAACGGGCTTTGCCCTTCTTGCCACTCTTTAATCATCGACGCATCGGCAATACGCAGTTGCAGCAATTGCTCAGTAAAATCCTCAATGCCTTTCATTGAACGAATTTGCGCGTCCGCTACAACCATCTGTTGACTAAAATCGGAATCAGGCTGCTCTTCAAACAAAGTGGAAACAGAAATGGATAGGTTTTGCGCGCTGATTTCAGTTTTAAGTGTGGTTTCAAGCTCGGCGTAACTTTCACTCAGTTGCAGTGCTAACGCTCTTTTTTGCTGTGCAATCGCATCAGCATTAGATTGGCTGGTGCTACTGGTTGTCGCTTCTTCTGAGTTGCACCCCATAATAGTGGCCACAAGCAGTAATGAAACGGGTGTTATATATCTCATAATGAACCCTTAATATTTTTAATTACAACATAGAGTAATAACTCTACATAAAAACAC
>NZ_NDIO01000240.1:0-5372 GCF_002241085.1 Vibrio sp. V03_P4A6T147 | reverse complement strand
GCTCTTTAACAATATAAACCTATCAATCTGTGTGGGCACTCGTTGATGATAATCAAAAAAGATTTATCAATGAACTGAGTGACCAATCAGAATCAAGTTTACTTGATTTTGGCACAGTCAATTCATTGTTGTTCTGTTGGAACAACAATAGCTTTAAAATTACTTTTTACTTTCGAGTAAAAACAGTTTTGAAGTCAGTATTCATTGAGCCGGTCTTAGGACCAACAAAACTTTAATTGAAGAGTTTGATCATGGCTCAGATTGAACGCTGGCGGCAGGCCTAACACATGCAAGTCGAGCGGCAGCACAGAGGAACTTGTTCCTTGGGTGGCGAGCGGCGGACGGGTGAGTAATGCCTAGGAAATTGCCCTGATGTGGGGGATAACCATTGGAAACGATGGCTAATACCGCATGATGCCTACGGGCCAAAGAGGGGGACCTTCGGGCCTCTCGCGTCAGGATATGCCTAGGTGGGATTAGCTAGTTGGTGAGGTAATGGCTCACCAAGGCGACGATCCCTAGCTGGTCTGAGAGGATGATCAGCCACACTGGAACTGAGACACGGTCCAGACTCCTACGGGAGGCAGCAGTGGGGAATATTGCACAATGGGCGCAAGCCTGATGCAGCCATGCCGCGTGTATGAAGAAGGCCTTCGGGTTGTAAAGTACTTTCAGTCGTGAGGAAGGTGGTGTTGTTAATAGCAGCATCATTTGACGTTAGCGACAGAAGAAGCACCGGCTAACTCCGTGCCAGCAGCCGCGGTAATACGGAGGGTGCGAGCGTTAATCGGAATTACTGGGCGTAAAGCGCATGCAGGTGGTGGATTAAGTCAGATGTGAAAGCCCGGGGCTCAACCTCGGAACCGCATTTGAAACTGGTTCACTAGAGTACTGTAGAGGGGGGTAGAATTTCAGGTGTAGCGGTGAAATGCGTAGAGATCTGAAGGAATACCGGTGGCGAAGGCGGCCCCCTGGACAGATACTGACACTCAGATGCGAAAGCGTGGGGAGCAAACAGGATTAGATACCCTGGTAGTCCACGCCGTAAACGATGTCTACTTGGAGGTTGTGGCCTTGAGCCGTGGCTTTCGGAGCTAACGCGTTAAGTAGACCGCCTGGGGAGTACGGTCGCAAGATTAAAACTCAAATGAATTGACGGGGGCCCGCACAAGCGGTGGAGCATGTGGTTTAATTCGATGCAACGCGAAGAACCTTACCTACTCTTGACATCCAGAGAAGCCAGCGGAGACGCAGGTGTGCCTTCGGGAGCTCTGAGACAGGTGCTGCATGGCTGTCGTCAGCTCGTGTTGTGAAATGTTGGGTTAAGTCCCGCAACGAGCGCAACCCTTATCCTTGTTTGCCAGCGAGTAATGTCGGGAACTCCAGGGAGACTGCCGGTGATAAACCGGAGGAAGGTGGGGACGACGTCAAGTCATCATGGCCCTTACGAGTAGGGCTACACACGTGCTACAATGGCGCATACAGAGGGCAGCAAGCTAGCGATAGTGAGCGAATCCCAAAAAGTGCGTCGTAGTCCGGATTGGAGTCTGCAACTCGACTCCATGAAGTCGGAATCGCTAGTAATCGTAGATCAGAATGCTACGGTGAATACGTTCCCGGGCCTTGTACACACCGCCCGTCACACCATGGGAGTGGGCTGCAAAAGAAGTGGGTAGTTTAACCTTTCGGGGAGGACGCTCACCACTTTGTGGTTCATGACTGGGGTGAAGTCGTAACAAGGTAGCGCTAGGGGAACCTGGCGCTGGATCACCTCCTTATACGAAGATTACACTGATGAGTGTCCACACAGATTGATGGTTTATACAGTTTAAGAGACGANTCCACTCAGACCCACCAATTCTTCCTCCCAGAAGATTGGCACACAGTATCACACACCTGATGGGGTTATAGCTCAGCTGGGAGAGCGCCTGCCTTGCACGCAGGAGGTCTGCGGTTCGATCCCGCATAGCTCCACCATCTTTAAGCGCACTAGTAATAGTGTTTTTAAAAATGGTTTTCATTAGAAAATCGTGCTCTTTAACAATTTGGAAAGCTGACTGATAACAACGAACGTGTTTGTTGTTATCAAATAAAAGTTCTCAACATCAATACGTTTAACGTATTGATACCAAACACATTCAAGTGTTCTTGGGAAAGCTTACTACGGTAAGTTTTCAAAATTGAGTCCGGCAAAATCAAACGTCTCTCGCTCATTCAAATAATGAGAGACAACCTTGGTGACTTGTCTACAACACGAAACTTCTTCGGGTTGTATGGTTAAGTGACTAAGCGTACACGGTGGATGCCTTGGCAGTCAGAGGCGATGAAGGACGTAGTAACTTGCGATAAGCGTAGATTAGGCAGTAACAGCCACTTGAGTCTACGATTTCCGAATGGGGAAACCCACGTGCATAAGCACGTATCCTTACCTGAATACATAGGGTAAGGAGGCAAACCGGGGGAACTGAAACATCTAAGTACCCCGAGGAGAAGAAATCAACAGAGATTCCGAAAGTAGCGGCGAGCGAAATTGGACTAGCCCTTAAGCTTTTAATGATGCAGGTGAAGCCTCTGGAAAGTGGCGCAATAAAGGGTGATAGCCCCGTAACTGTTCCATCATTATAAGTGAAATCGAGTAAGGCGGGACACGTGTTATCCTGTCTGAACATGGGGGGACCATCCTCCAAGGCTAAATACTACTGACTGACCGATAGTGAACCAGTACCGTGAGGGAAAGGCGAAAAGAACCCCTGTGAGGGGAGTGAAATAGAACCTGAAACCGTGTACGTACAAGCAGTAGGAGCAGGCTTTGTCCTGTGACTGCGTACCTTTTGTATAATGGGTCAGCGACTTATATTCAGTGGCAAGGTTAACCGAATAGGGGAGCCGTAGGGAAACCGAGTCTTAACTGGGCGCTTCAGTCTCTGGATATAGACCCGAAACCGGGTGATCTAGCCATGGGCAGGTTGAAGGTTGAGTAACATCAACTGGAGGACCGAACCGACTAATGTTGAAAAATTAGCGGATGACTTGTGGCTAGGGGTGAAAGGCCAATCAAACTCGGAGATAGCTGGTTCTCCCCGAAAGCTATTTAGGTAGCGCCTCGGACGAATACTACTGGGGGTAGAGCACTGTTAAGGCTAGGGGGTCATCCCGACTTACCAACCCTTTGCAAACTCCGAATACCAGTAAGTACTATCCGGGAGACACACGGCGGGTGCTAACGTCCGTCGTGGAGAGGGAAACAACCCAGACCGCCAGCTAAGGTCCCAAATTACTACTAAGTGGGAAACGATGTGGGAAGGCTCAGACAGCCAGGATGTTGGCTTAGAAGCAGCCATCATTTAAAGAAAGCGTAATAGCTCACTGGTCGAGTCGGCCTGCGCGGAAGATGTAACGGGGCTAAGTAGTAAACCGAAGCTGCGGCAATGCAGTTTACTGTATTGGGTAGGGGAGCGTTCTGTAAGCCGTTGAAGGTGTGTTGTAAAGCATGCTGGAGGTATCAGAAGTGCGAATGCTGACATGAGTAACGATAAGGGGGGTGAAAAACCTCCCCGCCGGAAGACCAAGGGTTCCTGTCCAACGTTAATCGGGGCAGGGTAAGTCGACCCCTAAGGCGAGGCTGAAAAGCGTAGTCGATGGGAAACGGGTTAATATTCCCGTACTGCTTATAATTGCGATGGGGGGACGGAGAAGGCTAGGTGGGCCAGGCGACGGTTGTCCTGGTTCAAGTGCGTAGGCTAAGAGACTAGGTAAATCCGGTTTCTTGTTAGGCTGAGACACGACGTCGAGCTGCTACGGCAGTGAAGTCATTGATGCCCTGCTTCCAGGAAAAGCCTCTAAGCTTCAGATTATAAGCAATCGTACCCCAAACCGACACAGGTGGTCGGGTAGAGAATACCAAGGCGCTTGAGAGAACTCGGGTGAAGGAACTAGGCAAAATGGTACCGTAACTTCGGGAGAAGGTACGCTCTTATTGGTGAAGTCCCTTGCGGATGGAGCTGACGAGAGTCGCAGATACCAGGTGGCTGCAACTGTTTATTAAAAACACAGCACTGTGCAAAATCGCAAGATGACGTATACGGTGTGACGCCTGCCCGGTGCCGGAAGGTTAATTGATGGGGTTAGACTTAGGTCGAAGCTCTTGATCGAAGCCCCGGTAAACGGCGGCCGTAACTATAACGGTCCTAAGGTAGCGAAATTCCTTGTCGGGTAAGTTCCGACCTGCACGAATGGCGTAATGATGGCCACGCTGTCTCCACCCGAGACTCAGTGAAATTGAAATCGCTGTGAAGATGCAGTGTACCCGCGGCTAGACGGAAAGACCCCGTGAACCTTTACTACAGCTTGGCACTGAACATTGAACCTACATGTGTAGGATAGGTGGGAGACTTAGAAGCGCAGTCGCTAGATTGCGTGGAGTCGACCTTGAAATACCACCCTTGTCGTTTTGATGTTCTAACGTAGGCCCCTAATCGGGGTTGCGGACAGTGCCTGGTGGGTAGTTTGACTGGGGCGGTCTCCTCCCAAAGAGTAACGGAGGAGCACGAAGGTGGGCTAATCACGGTTGGACATCGTGAGGTTAGTGCAATGGCATAAGCCCGCTTAACTGCGAGAATGACGGTTCGAGCAGGTACGAAAGTAGGTCATAGTGATCCGGTGGTTCTGAATGGAAGGGCCATCGCTCAACGGATAAAAGGTACTCCGGGGATAACAGGCTGATACCGCCCAAGAGTTCATATCGACGGCGGTGTTTGGCACCTCGATGTCGGCTCATCACATCCTGGGGCTGAAGTCGGTCCCAAGGGTATGGCTGTTCGCCATTTAAAGTGGTACGCGAGCTGGGTTTAGAACGTCGTGAGACAGTTCGGTCCCTATCTGCCGTGGGCGTTGGAAGATTGAAGGGGGCTGCTCCTAGTACGAGAGGACCGGAGTGGACGAACCGCTGGTGTTCGGGTTGTCATGCCAATGGCATTGCCCGGTAGCTAAGTTCGGAATTGATAAGCGCTGAAAGCATCTAAGCGCGAAGCGAGCCCTGAGATGAGTCTTCCCTGGCACTTTAAGTGTCCTAAAGGGTTGTTCGAGACTAGAACGTTGATAGGTTGGGTGTGTAAGCGCTGCGAGGCGTTGAGCTAACCAATACTAATTGCCCGTGAGGCTTAACCATACAACACCGAAGGGGTTTTGTGGGCTCAATTGAAGAACATTGAATGTGTGAATGAGAACGAAACAGCTTTCCGAATTAAGAAATTTGCTTGGCGACCATAGCGTTGTGGACCCACCTGACTCCATGCCGAACTCAGAAGTGAAACACAACAGCGCCGATGGTAGTGTGGGGTCTCCCCATGTGAGAGTAGGACATCGCCAGGCTT
>NZ_NDIO01000177.1:0-5352 GCF_002241085.1 Vibrio sp. V03_P4A6T147 | reverse complement strand
ATAGTGCATTTGATGCAACTTTGCGTATTCTTAAACAAACACCAGATATTAATTTTATTTACGCATGCTCTACTGATGTTGCACTCGGTGCCATGGATGCGTTGCAGCAGCAAAATAGAGAAGATATTACGTTAAACGGCTGGGGCGGTGGTGAGGCTGAATTGGACGCGCTGCAAAATAGCACACTTGATGTGACTATCATGCGTGTCAATGATGATGCCGGTGTTGCTATGGCGGAAGCCATTAAGTGGGATCTTGAAGGAAAGCCGGTACCTACGGTTTACTCTGGTGATTTTGAATTGGTAACCAAAGAGGTCTCTTCAGCGTATATTGAAAAGCTCAAAAAACGAGCATTTCGTTACTCTGACCATTGATATATCGAGTCATTAATGAGTTTAAGGTCAAGCACCGTCAAGAAAAAACAAAAGATAGCTACCGTGATCACCAAATCAATGATTGCGGTGATTGGCGCATTGACGCTCAGCGTTTTATTTCAAAGTTATCAGATCAGTAGCAAAATCATTGCTCAAGAAGTGCAACGTACGGCTTCTCAAACCTCTAGTCTCATCCAGAACCTCTTTAACTTCCGCCTTTCATTACTGCAGATAAACCAAGATAGCAGCGCAAAAAATGCAGGTTTAGTTAAAGCAATTCGTAAGGGCGATAATGACAGTATTGATCAGTTCTTTTTTGGAGTTGACCAGCTAGAAGTAGCCAACACGCCTGACATTCGTTTCATTTCTGATTCTGACAGCCTGATGTGGGAAGATGGCAATGCTCAGTTTTATGGTATTGAACAAAACGAGCTGGTAAACATGTCTCGTAAAGTCGCGTTAAGTAATAACTGGCATATGATCAAATCGCCCTCTCAATTGGGCTATGCCTACCTAATGGTCAGACGTACTCCCGTTATTGACTCGCAGTCCGGAGAGGTGATTGGTTTTTTGCATCTTGCTACCGTACTTAACAACAATTACGTGCTGGCAGAAACATTACGTGAAGGGAGTAACTCAGAAAATCTCGTGATGACGACGGGTGAAAAGGTCTTAGCCTCAACAATTAATGGTGATGAGACCTACACGGAACGTGATGTTTTAGAAGATAATTTTGACGCCTATAGTTTTGCCGATTACATGGTAAGCCGTACCGCGTTAACCATAGAAGGCGTACCAATTTATATTAACGTCCTCAGTGTGCAGAGCAATGAGAACGTATTGCAATTACGTGAAAATTATTTTTTTTGGATGATTTTTGCCCTTTTTGCGATGGTGATAGTCTCTATTTTGACTCGTTGGTGGTTACAGCAGCGTGTCAAAAATGAAATCAGTAGCTTGATGAATTACACCCACAAAGCTGCAGAAGCTGGGAGTTATGAGCTTTTTTCTGGTTCTAAAATCTATGAATTTGATCACTTCGGCAGAACGCTAGAACACACATTTCAACGTTTATCTGAGCAAGAAAAACAATTTGAAGATCTGTTCAATTTTTCACTTTCGCCCATCATAGTATGGAGTATCGACGGTGATATCATCAAAATGAACCCATCAGCAAAGAAATATTTCATGCGTCGCAATGATCAACAGCAGTGCATTCTTGATGCATTAAAGCAAGAACTGCAGCCAAAGATACGCCTTGCGGTTGAACAAGAAACGTTCCGAGAGATAAACGTTGAAGTCGGCAATAAGGTTTTTCGCTGGAATTTATCCCCCATTATTTTTGAGCAGAGAATTGAGTCAATCATCACTCAAGGGCAAGATATTACGACAATCGCCGAGGCGGCCAAACAGAGCCGACTCGCAAGGCAAGAAGCGGAAGAGTCGGCGCGTATTCGTGCTGAATTTCTTGCAAAAATGAGCCATGAGCTGAGAACACCATTGAATGGAATTTTAGGTGTTTCTCAATTACTTAAGCGTGAAATCAGTGACCATGAGCAACTTGAACAAGTGAATGTGTTATGCAGTAGTGGTGAACATTTATTGGCGGTGCTGAATGATATCCTTGATTTTTCAAAGATAGAGCAGGGACAGTTTAGAATTCAAGAGTCTGACTTTAAGCTGGTTGAGGTCATCTCTGCCGTGGAAAGTATCTATCGGCCATTATGTGCCGAAAAAGAGATTGAGTTCAGCCTAAAGAGCAATATTCCGCCTGATATGATGATCCATAGCGATCAAGTCCGCCTGAACCAAATTCTGTTTAATTTATTAAATAATGCGACTAAGTTTACCCATCATGGGTTGATTAGCATTGAGTTCCAGCAAAAGAATAACCACCAATTGTTTATTTCGATTAGTGATACAGGTATTGGCATCAGAGAGCAAGATCTCGCGCTTATTTTTGAGCCTTTTACTCAAGTAGAATCAAACACCACACGAGAATACGGCGGTAGTGGTTTGGGGCTTGCGATTGTCAAAAGCTTAATTGAGATGCTTGGTGGTACCGTAAACGTGAAAAGCCAATTTGGAGTAGGTACTACATTTTCTGTTGAACTCCCGCTGGTTGTCGTTAGTGACTGCGGGAAGGATATACCATCTTATGAGCGCGCGCCGCCACATGAAATGTTTGAAAAACCAATCAAAGTGTTGCTAGTCGAAGATAATCATACCAACGCTTTTATTGCTCAAGCATTTTGCAAAAAATACGGTATGGAAGTGACAAGAGTAGAGGATGGTCTACAGGCGATTGATTATGTGAAAGATCATCCAGTGGATCTTATCTTAATGGATAACCAACTGCCTTACTTAGGTGGGGTTGAAACAACACATTTGATCAAACATGAGTTGATGATGGATGTACCTATTTATGCGTGTACAGCTGATGGTATGCAATCGACTAACGAAGCATTTATGGCCGCAGGTGCAGAGTATGTGATAGTTAAACCTATCAAAGAGAAAGCATTGCATGAGGCTTTTTGTCACTTCCAAAAACGGCAGAAATAAAGCACTGCGTAACATTCTTATACGCTACCAGCCATAAAAGCGCGTACTAATATTTCTTTTTTCAATGCAGCTGTCATTGCAATTGATTCAAGAAATTTAACGCCTACTAACATTCCTTTACCTTGTTGACGCACACTGACGATTTGGCAAGCGAGATCTTGTGGTAGAAGTGGGGAGAGTGTGGACTTTATCTCAATAAACATATCTTTTTCTAAATGGTGCAAGCCAGGAATAAATAGCGCGCAGCCAGAAATAGAAAAGTCGATCAATTTCCCTTTAAATTGATGTTCTCCTTCATGCATAACGGCTGGCAAAGAGAGTTTATAGCGCTCGTGCTCACGGATTGGTTTGGTCACAAAGTGCTTAGGAAACTTGATAAACAGTAATCCGAACGGTTTAGAAATACTACGAATAATCGAGGTTTTGAACGCGAGTATATGACCTAATTCAGTGTCACAAATCCCACGCAAAATGATTTGGATATTAACTATTTTTCGCATCACCAAGTCTTCACGAGCTTTAACGGGCATATCGATCAGTACGTATCTTTCACGTTTGCATCCGACAATTGTCGTTGAAAAGCTGTAAGAATCCTCAGGTCCGAATTCAATAGTGAGGAGGATTCTCATGCATGGCTTAAGGAGTTTGATGAGATCGTCGCTGTTAGTATTCGGAATTGGCATTGAGTGGCATCGTCGTTACGGAAATATAGCTTTACTATACCCCGTGATTTTTACGTCACCTACTAAGAAAAAGTAAAAAACTCTCAGAAGATCATGTTTCTAAGAGCTTTTCTCAAGTTTAATTCTAGTGGCTACATCTTGTGTTAAGCACTGATGCGTTGACATTCGCAAGTTGATGATTGGTCGATATAATCATTTAACTGATCAATTTGTTCAGTGTTAAATGTTAAGCCGAGTTTACTTCTGCGCCATAGGATATCTTCACATGAAGAAGCAAATTCATAATGTAAGAGATAATCGACTTCGCATTGATAGAGCCCAAACGCAAAATGTTTACCCAGATCAGCACTACTTTGCACATTATCGAGCATCACCGAAGCTCGGCTACCATAATTAGTGATCCAGCGGTTAATGGTCGCTTTATCAAGATCTGGGAAGCGCTGCTCAAGCTGCTGTTTGAGCTGTGCGGGATAAAAGGCTTCTCCACCAGGCAGTGGTTTGTTTGCGGTCCAACTGTCAGACATTTGATTAAAAAATGGTTTTAATTGACCCATAGCAGATTCAGATAACTTGCGATAAGTGGTTAACTTTCCACCAAAAATAGAAAGTAGTGGCGCATTATCAGCTTGTTGATCCAATGAGAGTGTATAGTCCCGAGTAATGGCTTGTGGTGAGTCAGACTCGTCATCACATAGCGGGCGTACACCGCTGAAGTCAGCCACAATATCATCCAGTGTGACCTGATGGATAAAGTGCTTATTCACAACATCCAATAAGTACCGTTTTTCTTCGACGCTAATTTTCACTTGACGAGGATCACCTCGGTATTCGACATCGGTGGTGCCTATCATTGAATAGTGATCAAGATAGGGGATCACAAAGACGATCCGCTTATCTTCGTTTTGTAAAATATACGCCTGCTCTTCATCGTGAATTTTCGGCACGATAAGATGTGATCCTTTGATAAGCCGGATACCGTAGGGAGAAGTAATTTCAATCTGCTCATCAATGAACTGTTTAACCCAAGGACCTGTTGCGTTGACAAGCGCGTGACTGCGGCGAGTAAAACGAGTTTGTGTTTTTTCATCAAACAAAGTCACATGCCATAACTCGTCAACACGACGAGCTGATTCAACGCGGCAATAGTTTTTTACTTCGGAACCGAGTTCACGTGCTTGCATCGCATTCAGTATCACTAAACGAGCATCATCGACCCAGCAGTCTGAGTATTCGAAACCCATTTTCATCTCATTTTTAGTCACCACACCCGCGTTAAGGGCTAT
This sequence comes from Vibrio sp. V03_P4A6T147, assembly GCF_002241085.1. Lineage (NCBI taxonomy): Bacteria > Pseudomonadati > Pseudomonadota > Gammaproteobacteria > Vibrionales > Vibrionaceae > Vibrio > Vibrio sp. V03_P4A6T147. The sequence goes on along the minus strand of NZ_NDIO01000177.1, from coordinate 450 downwards.
TTTTTTGCTGGCAGGTAGTGAGGTTCGTTTGCCTAAATGGTCATAAAGAAAAAGTCCGGCACGAATCATCCAAGCAGGTCTTAGAAAAGGTCGGTGTGGTAGACGAAATCGCATTGGTTTTGCAATGTGAGGCGCTTTGCGCAACAGTACTTCGCGTTCAGCCAATGACTCACCGACTAAACGAAATTCATAATGTTCTAGGTATCTCAACCCACCATGAATTAATTTTGAGCTCGCAGAAGAGGTAGCGCTAGCAAAGTCTTTTGCTTCATACAGGCCAACTTTCAGCCCGCGGCCAGCAGCATCTACGGCGATGCCTGCCCCATTGATACCGCCACCGACAACAATAATGTCGAGCACATTGTTTTCGGCTTCAATCGAGTTGCAAACAGAATGGTTGTTCATTGAGCGTACCTATTTCGTTTTTGTTCTGTAATGTTCGTATGAAAC
>NZ_NDIO01000292.1:0-20442 GCF_002241085.1 Vibrio sp. V03_P4A6T147 | reverse complement strand
TAGATAGACAGATGGAATGGTCGATACCGAATATGGAACACAGTGATGATTAGATTAAAAGGCCATTTTACTTATGCATGATTTCAGTGCGATCAAAGCTTTCCATGCTCTCTGTCAATACAAAAGCCTGACTGCGGCGGCGAAAGCGCTGGAACAGCCTAAGTCCACCCTCAGTCGACGTTTGGCGTCTTTGGAAAACGATCTCGGACAAGCCTTAATTGCTCGGCAAGGCAACCGTCTAACTTTGACTAAAGCTGGGCAAGTTTTTGCAGTCTATACAGAACAACTGCTTGAATTAGCAGAAAAAAGCCATGAAGCACTGCAAGAGTTTAATAACCAAATCAGCGGTGAAATGACCTTGGTGGTTCATCCGAACTTAATTCGTGGCTGGTTGAGCAACGTATTGGATGAGTTCATGCAAACCCACACCGAAATCAACATTCGACTCTACAGCCAATATGTGGCAGAAGAGTCGCATCTTGAGCCTGATTTACTGATTTGGATTGGCCCGTTTGCTCAACAAGGCTGGAGACGTGAATTGCTCGGCCATTGGCAATATTCACCTTATGCGTCGCCACACTATCTTGCCAATAACGACATGCCAGAGCATCCACAGGATCTAGTCAAACATCCTTGGATTGATTTTATCGCTTTTCGCCAAGAAGCCTTGGCTCTCATCCATCCTATTCACGGCAGCTATCTTTTACCTGCGCTCACAAGCCGCTTGCAGAGTGATAATTTAGCTATGCAAGCGGATGCGATAGCCAAAGGAAGAGGCATCGGCTTACTGCCGACATGGTTTGCCAAAGGCTTTGAACAAGCGCACCCAAACAGTGTGCAAGCATGTTTGCCAGAATGGTTGTCGCCACCCACTGAAATTAGTTGTCATTATCCAGCAGGCAGACATCCGCTCAAACTGCGTCTGTTTATCGACGCGCTACGTCAAGCCTGTCCTGAGGAATGGAAAGCACCATAAACATCAAGATCAAAAAAGCCCAGCGAATGACTCGCTGGGCTTTTGCATTAAAAATAAGAAGACTTAAGCAAGCAACTCTTGTGCTTGTTTCACCACGTTTTCAGTCGTAAAGCCGAACATTTTGAACAGTTGATCCGCCGGTGCTGACTCACCAAAGGTAGTCATACCGATGATCTTGCCGCCAAAACCAACGTACTTGTACCAGAAATCCGCGATACCTGCTTCAATAGCGATACGCTTAGTCACGGCGGCTGGTAGTACGGCTTCGCGGTAGGCTGCGTCTTGTTTATCAAACGCATCGGTCGATGGCATCGAAACTACGCGCACTTTCTTACCTTCTGCTGTAAGTTGCTCTGCGGCTTTTACCGCCAGTTCAACTTCAGAGCCAGTGGCAATCAGGATAAGCTCAGGCTGACCCGCGCACTCTTTTAGGATGTAACCACCTTTCGCGATATCCGCAACTTGCGCTTCGCTACGTGGTTGCTGCGCTAGGTTTTGACGAGAGAAAATCAGCGCTGATGGGCCATCTTTACGCTCAATCGCCAACTTCCATGCGACGGCTGATTCCACTTGGTCACACGGACGCCATGTGCTCATGTTCGGTGTCAAACGCAGTGAAGCCACTTGCTCAACCGGTTGATGGGTTGGGCCATCTTCACCCAAGCCAATCGAGTCATGGGTGTAGACTTGGATGTTCTGAATCTTCATCAGCGCGGCCATACGCATTGCATTACGGGCGTATTCCATAAACATCAGGAAGGTTGCGCCGTAAGGAACGAAGCCACCGTGCAGCGCGATACCATTCATGATGGCAGTCATACCGAATTCACGCACACCGTAGTGAATGTAGTTACCCGAGAAATCTTCCGCCGTGAGCGATTGAGAGCCCGACCACATGGTGAGGTTAGACGGTGCCAAGTCTGCCGAGCCGCCCATAAATTCTGGCAGCATTTTACCAAACGCTTCCAGCGCATTTTGTGACGCTTTACGTGACGCAATATTGGCTGGGTTAGCTTGAAGGTCAGCGATAATTTGACTCGCTTTCGCTTCCCATTCTGCTGGCAACTCGCCATTTACGCGGCGTTTGAACTCAGCGGCTTCGGCTGGGTAAGCGGCGGCGTAGGCATCAAACTTGGCGTTCCAATCGGTTTCTTTCGCTTGGCCAGCTTCTTTGGCATCCCACTGCGCGTAAATGTCGGCAGGGATGTGGAAAGGTGCATGCGGCCAACCCAAGAATTCACGCGCCGCTTTGATTTCTTCAGCGCCTAAAGGGGCACCGTGACAATCGTGTGAGCCCGCTTTGTTTGGCGAGCCAAAACCGATGATGGTTTTGGTGCAAATCAAGGTTGGACGAGGGTCAGCTTTCGCAGCCTCAATCGCGGCATTAATCGCTTCAGAGTTATGGCCATCAACCGCAGCAATAACATGCCAGCCGTACGCTTCAAAACGTTTTGGCGTGTCATCAGAGAACCAGCCTTCCACATGACCATCGATAGAGATGCCGTTGTCATCCCAAAACGCAATCAGTTTGCCAAGGCCCAGTGTGCCGCCAGAGAACACGCCTCGTGCGAGATGCCTTCCATCAAACAACCATCACCCATGAACACATAAGTGAAGTGGTCAACGATGTCGTGACCCGGTTTGTTGAACTGCGCCGCCAGTGCTTTTTCAGCCATCGCCATGCCGACCGCATTGGTAATACCTTGGCCTAGTGGGCCCGTGGTGGTTTCAATGCCCGGCGCGTAACCGTATTCTGGGTGACCTGGTGTTTTTGAGTGCAATTGACGGAAGTTTTTCAAATCATCAATCGACAGCGCGTAACCGCTCAGGTGCAATAAAGAGTAAATCAGCATTGAGCCGTGGCCGTTTGACAGCACAAAACGGTCGCGGTCAGCCCATTGTGGGTTTTGTGGGTTATGGTTTAAGTGGCTACGCCAAAGCACTTCAGCGATATCCGCCATACCCATCGGTGCACCAGGGTGACCAGAGTTAGCTTGTTGAACACCGTCCATACTAAGAGCACGGATGGCATTGGCGAGTTCTTTATTAGAAACAAGGTTACGGGAAGACATGTCTGCTCCTGAGTGCATTAAGCGAATTCAAATTAACGGAAATGGGCTGAAAATAGCGCGACTATTCTCTCAAAGCACTTTTCTCACTGCAAACGTTTTACTGGAGAAATAGTGCTCTTTAGCGCTTATTTTTAGGATAAAAAACCAAACTCCAATTTTTCATCTAAATTTAAGCAAACGTTTGGTTTACAGACAGGCGTAAAAATAACTTGTAATTCGACCATTCAAAACTAGAATAGACGTCTAGATGTAGAAATACCTACATAAACTAATGAATAACGATGGTGAGCGAAGCTTGCCATAGTCCAACGATTAAAAGTGGAGCTCTCATGGTTAAGCACCTATTTACTTCTGAATCCGTTTCAGAAGGCCATCCAGATAAAATTGCAGACCAAATTTCTGATGCAGTTTTGGATGCGATTCTAGAACAAGACATCAAAGCGCGTGTTGCTTGTGAAACTTACGTGAAAACCGGCATGGTCATGGTTGGTGGTGAAATCACGACCTCTGCATGGGTAGACATTGAAGAGCTTACTCGCCAAACCGTTCGTGAAATTGGTTACGTCAACTCAGAGATGGGTTTCGATGCCAATTCTTGCGCTGTTTTGAATACCATTGGTAAACAGTCACCTGATATCAACCAAGGTGTTGATAAGGCCGACCCTAAAGAACAAGGCGCCGGTGACCAAGGTATTATGTTCGGTTACGCGACCAACGAAACTGAAATCCTGATGCCGGCACCGATCACCTACGCTCACCGCTTGATGCAAAAACAAGCAGAAGTGCGTAAAAATGGCACGCTTTCTTGGCTACGTCCTGATGCAAAATCTCAAGTTACCTTCCAATATGACCAAGGTAAAATTGTCGGAATTGATGCAGTCGTTCTTTCAACGCAACATTGCGACTCTATCTCGACAGCTGACCTACGCGAAGGCGTCATGGAAGAGATCATCAAGCCTGTGTTGCCAGCCGAGTGGCTTAGCAAAGAGACCAAATTCTTCATCAACCCAACCGGTCGTTTTGTGATTGGCGGCCCAATGGGTGACTGTGGTTTAACTGGTCGTAAGATCATCGTTGATACCTACGGCGGCGCAGCGCGTCACGGTGGTGGTGCATTCTCTGGTAAAGATCCATCAAAAGTAGACCGTAGTGCAGCCTACGCGGCGCGTTATGTAGCGAAAAACATCGTGGCGGCTGGCCTTGCTGACCGCTGTGAAATTCAGTTGTCATACGCCATTGGTATCGCAGATCCAACCTCAATCATGGTCGAAACCTTTGGTACTGAGAAAGTATCACAAGAGATCATCATTGAAGCGGTACGCCAGCACTTCGACCTACGCCCATACGGCCTACAAGAAATGCTCAATTTGCTGCAACCGATCTACAAGAAAACCGCCGCTTACGGTCACTTCGGCCGTGAAGAGTTTCCTTGGGAAGCGACTGACAAAGCCGCCATCCTGCGTGACTTTGCTGGCTTGAAGTAATTTTCAACCTAGTTTAAATTTGTAAGCCCTTGCTCATTCGCAAGGGCTTTTTTCTAGGAATGAATCTGTGCCTAATTTTGAGCTACATTACCGTGCGCAAGTAAAAGCAAAACAGTGCATCACAACCGCTCGTCACTATTTTCAACACGACTTCCCTATGCCGAGTATCAGCTATCAGTTACGGGGAAAGGCGGCAGGTAAGGCTTATTTACAACGTTGGGAAATCAGACTGAATCCAGTGCTGTTTGCTGAAAATCAACGCGCTTTTCTCGATGAAGTGATCCCACATGAAATCGCCCACCTAATTACCTACCAGCGCTATGGTCGTGTTCGTCCACACGGTAAAGAGTGGCAGGCCGTGATGAATCAAGTGTTTCATTTACCAGCCAATACCACTCATCGCTTTGAAGTCTCTTCTGTGCAAGGCAAAACCTTTGAATATCACTGCGCCTGTGCGCATTATCCGCTCACTGTCCGTCGTCACAATAAAGTGATGCGCAATCAAGCCACCTACCGCTGTCAACACTGTGCACAAACGCTCCATTTTACTGGCGTGCAGCTTTCCTAAATAAACTTTGGTTGCTGCTACTTGAATCCACAGCGGTGTGTACACCCATCTACAATTAACAACAAAAACATCATTTATTATTCTTTAATCTGAGTGTTAGACTAATAAAAACCATACTTATATCAGTCTAAATGATGTCCTATTTTCGCTTATTGCTTGTGAATAGCAGCTTAGCTTTGTTCTCGTTTTGTGCCCTAGCTGCGCCTCCCGCTTCCTTTTCTCAAGCTAAAAAAGAAGCATTGAAAATCTATCATGATCATCCAGTGAGCTTTTACTGCGGTTGTGACATTGCATGGCAAGGTAAGAAAGGCACGCCCGACTTACAAGCTTGTGGTTACCAAGTTCGCAAACAACAAACTCGCGCCAGCCGTATTGAATGGGAACACGTCGTCCCTGCTTGGCAATTTGGCCACCAGCGTCAGTGCTGGCAACAAGGTGGGCGTAAAAATTGCACCAAAAATGATACTATTTTTCGTTCGATGGAAGCTGACCTTCACAACCTGACGCCGGCGATTGGCGAAGTCAACGGCGATCGTTCAAACTACAATTTCAGTCAGTGGAATGGCGTAGAAGGTGAAAGCTATGGCCGTTGTGAAATGCAGGTCGATTTTAAACAACGCAAAGTCATGCCACCCGATAGAGCACGTGGCTCAATTGCTCGTACCTATCTGTACATGAGCCAAAACTATGGCTTTCAGTTATCCAAGTCCCAAACACAACTAATACAAGCTTGGAATCGCCAATACCCAGCCGATGAGTGGGAATGCAAACGCGATCAGCGAATTGCCAAAGTTCAAGGCAATCACAACCCATTTGTGCAGCAACAGTGCCGTTCATGAGGTACTTTTTGTGGGCCATTTTCGTGATTGAAACTCGCCCTTGCCCCTTGTTTTTTCAGTGTAAAGCATCCATGTTAATGGCTATTCAACGTCAGGTAGGAACTATCCATGCGTATCCCTAGAATTTATCATCCGACTCCTCTTCAACCCTCAAGCATTATTGCTCTCAATGATGATGCGGCTGGGCATATTGGCCGGGTGTTACGCATGCAAGCGGGCCAAGAAGTACTGCTTTTTGATGGCAGTGGCGCGGAATTCCCAGCGGAAATTACCGAGATCAGCAAAAAAAATGTGCTGGTCAATGTGCTGAAAAGAGTCGAAAGCAGCTGTGAATCGCCTCTTAATTTACACCTTGGGCAGGTGATCTCGCGTGGAGACAAAATGGAGTTCACCATTCAAAAATCGGTCGAACTTGGCGTCAATACCATCACGCCTTTGATTTCTGAACGTTGCGGCGTGAAATTAGATGCCAAACGTTTTGAGAAAAAACTTGAACAGTGGCAAAAAATTGCAATCAGCGCTTGTGAGCAGTGCGGCCGCAATATAGTGCCGCTGATCCGCCCAATTATGCAATTGGAAGAGTGGTGTGCCGAACCCAGTGATGCGCTCAAGCTCAACTTACATCCACGTGCGAAGTATTCGATTAATACCCTGCCTCAACCCATCAATAAAGTCCGTTTGTTGATTGGCCCTGAAGGGGGCTTATCAGAATCAGAAATTAGCATGACTGAACAGTACCATTTTGAAGAAACCTTGCTAGGCCCACGCGTACTGCGTACAGAAACTGCGGCCTTAACGGCTATTACTGCTCTTCAAGTTCGCTTTGGCGATCTTGGCTAACCGGAGAAAAACAATGATTAAACTTGGTATCGTCATGGACCCTATCTCGTCCATTAACATCAAAAAAGATTCCAGCTTTGCCATGTTGCTAGAAGCGCAGCGTCGTGGTTATGAAATCCACTATATGGAGATGAATGATCTACACTTAGATCAAGGTGTCGCTTTTGCCGATACCAAAGTGGTGACATTAAAAGAAGATCCGAACGGTTGGTATGAGTTTTTATCTGAGCAAACTATTCCACTGGCTGATCTCGATGCAGTGTTGATGCGTAAAGATCCGCCGTTTGACACTGAATATATCTACGCAACCTACATTCTAGAACGAGCAGAAGAAGCAGGAACATTAATCGTCAATAAGCCGCAAAGCTTACGTGACTGCAATGAGAAACTGTTTACGGCATGGTTCCCTGAACTAACGCCAACCACCATAGTGACGCGTAAAGCGGAAAAAATTAAAGCCTTCCGCGCGCAACATGGTGATGTGATTTTAAAACCGTTAGACGGTATGGGCGGGGCATCTATCTTCCGCGTTAAAGAGGGTGATCCAAACGTATCTGTCATTATCGAAACATTAACTAACCACGGCCAAAACTACTGTATGGCGCAAACTTTTGTACCTGACATCAGCAACGGTGATAAACGTATTTTAGTGGTCGATGGTGAACCAATGCCTTACTGCCTAGCGCGAATTCCGGCACAAGGTGAAACCCGTGGCAATTTGGCAGCGGGTGGCCGTGGTGAAGCGCGTCCACTGAGCGAAACCGATAAAAAAATTGCTCAAGCTATTGCTCCAACATTGAAAGAAAAAGGCTTAATCTTTGTCGGACTTGACGTTATTGGCGACAAGCTCACTGAGATCAACGTGACGAGCCCTACGTGTATTCGTGAAATAGAGGCCGCCTTTGATATCTCAATTACCGGTAAGTTGATGGACGCGATTGAGCGTCGAATCAACAAGTCATGCTGAACTGGGCAAACTCTTGCCCAGTAATTTGCGATAGGTTGGAGGCAGTATGAATCTTACAAATCATTTTTTAGTCGCCATGCCAAGTATGAGAGACCCTTACTTCAAGCACAGTGTTATTTACATCTGTGAGCACAATGAAGAAGGGGCGATGGGCTTGATGATTAATGTGCCGATTGATATCACCGTGGGCGGCATGTTAAACCAAGTCGATGTTGAGCCAAGCTATCCGAAGCTTCAACTTGATAGCCTAAAAAGGCCCGTATTGAATGGCGGTCCTGTTTCTGAAGATCGTGGGTTTATTCTACATCGACCGAAAGATCATTATGAATCCAGCATCCGTATGAGCGATGACATTGCCGTCACCACATCGAAAGATATTTTAGCGGTACTGGGCACGGATGCCGAACCAAGTCACTATCTTGTGGCTCTGGGTTATTCAGGCTGGGAGCCGGGTCAGCTTGAGTTAGAGCTGGCTGAAAATTCTTGGTTAACCATTGAGGCCGATCCAGAGGTTATCTTTAATACGCCCATTCACGATAAGTGGAATCAGGCGATTAAAAAACTCGGCATTGACCCCATCCAACTCTCAGCGCAAGCTGGGCATGCTTAACTTTTACGGCTCTAACCTTTACGGCTCTAACTAGGTAACGCGCCTTTTTAGAGCCTTCGTTGCACCATTCAAGATACTGATTATGACATCCAGAACCATTATGGCTTTTGACTTTGGCACCAAAAGCATCGGCAGTGCGATTGGCCAAGAAGTTACAGGCACCGCATCACCACTTAAAGCCTTTAAAGCCAATGACGGAATTCCACATTGGGAAGAGATCGAAAAGCAGATCAAAGAGTGGCAACCCCATTTATTGGTGGTAGGGCTACCAACAGATTTGCACGGCAAAGCCTTAGAAACCATTACCCCACGAGCCAAAAAATTTGCGCAGCGTTTACACGGGCGCTTTGGCTTACCCGTTGAGATGCATGACGAACGGCTTTCAACCCGGGAAGCCCGCGCCGACTTGTTTGCCATGGGCGGCTATAAGGCGCTGAGCAAAGGCAATGTCGATTGCCAATCAGCCGTAGTGATCTTAGAAAGCTGGTTTGAAGCGCAATGGGGCGCGTAACTTAACCTCGCGCAACTTAACTTTAATACAGCGGTGCAGCACAATCCCGAATCGAGTTCGGGATTGTTCGTCTTAAACTGCGACTATTCCATATCAATCTGCACGTTATCCAATGTGCCACTGCTGATCCCTTCGCCACGCTTTGTTTTTAACATTAAACGTAAATCGTTAGCCGAGTCAGCGCTGTGCAGTGCATCTTGTTCACTGATTTTGTCCTCAACGACCAGTTGATACAGTGCTTGGTCAAAAGTCTGCATCCCCACTTCTTTTGATTTGCCCATCGTCGCTTTCAATTCGTGCAGATCACCGCGGCGGATCAAATCGGAAATTCGAGGGCTGTTGAGTAAAATCTCAAACACACCATGTCGTCCCTTGCCATTTTTATCGCGTATCAACTGCTGCCCCACGACGCCTTTGAGGTTCATCGACAGATCAAACAAAAACTGCTCTTTTTGCTCTTTAGGAACCAAATGCAAAATTCGCTCAAGCGCTTGGTTGGCATTGTTAGCATGTAACGTTGCCATACATAAATGACCTGTCTCGGCAAAGGTCATCGCATATTCCATCGTTTCACATGAACGGATCTCACCAATTAAAATCATATCAGGGGCTTGGCGCAGCGAGTTTTTCAGCGCCACTTCGTAACTCTCGGTATCCAACCCCACTTCTCGCTGTGTCACAATGCAGCGCTGATGCTCATGCACAAACTCAATCGGATCTTCCACCGTTAAAATATGCCCTGTTCGGTGCGAGTTACGATAACCCGTCATGGCCGCCATGGTGGTCGATTTGCCCGACCCCGTCGCGCCTACCACCAGCACCAGCCCACGCTTTGCAATCGAGAGATCTTGCAACACGCCCGGTAACTTTAATTCTTCAAAAGTGGGGATATGAGTTTCAATACGGCGGATCACCGCACCGGGCAGCTCACGTTGGAAAAAAGCACTGACACGAAAGCGGCCAATCTCTCTCACCACTGCAAAATTGGCTTCACGTGTGCGTTGAAATTCACGGCGGCGATCCTCATCCATCATGGCATCTAACAACGCCATCACCTGCGTTTGGGATAACTTTTCGCCATGAGCTCTTAACTCTCCATCGACGCGAAATAACACTGGCGCTCCTACGGTGAGGTACAAGTCGGAAGCTTTTTGAGTCAACATACCCTCAAGACATTGGTTCAGTTCCATGAGCTCTCTCTTAAAATGGTGATGAATTGACTTCCAGTTTTTTCTGTACTTCTTCTTGATCGACAATACCTTGCGCAATCAACTGTTTAGAATTCTGTTCCATGGTTTGCATGCCATGCGCCGCACCCGTTTGGATGATGGAGTACATCTGCGCAACCTTATCCTCGCGGATCAAGTTACGAATCGCTGGAGTGGCAAGCATAATTTCATGACATGCGACGCGGCCCCCACCTAAACGTTTTAGCAACTTTTGCGCAATCACGGCTCGCAATGATTCAGAGAGCATTGAACGAACCATCTCTTTATCACTACCGGGAAACACATCAATGATCCGGTCGATGGTTTTCGCCGCAGAGCTGGTATGTAACGTGCCAAACACTAAATGCCCGGTTTCAGCCGCGGTTAACGCTAAGCTGATGGTTTCTTGATCGCGCAGCTCACCGACCAAGATTACATCCGGATCTTCGCGCAGCGCCGAGCGTAGCGCCGCTTTAAAACTGTGGGTATCTCGGTGCACTTCACGTTGGTTAACCAAACATTTATTGTTGCTATGCACAAACTCAATGGGGTCTTCAATGGTTAAAATGTGTTTGTTGTGATGAGAATTAATGTAATCAACCATTGCTGCCAGTGTGGTCGATTTACCCGACCCTGTTGGCCCAGTCACCAGCACCAATCCTTTCTCATAATTGGCGATTTTATTAAAAATGTCAGGCGCTTGTAGTTCTTCCAAGGTTGGGATCACCGTTGGAATCGTCCGGAAAACCGCAGAGCAGCCACGAGATTGATGGAAAGCATTGACACGAAAACGCCCTACATTAGGCAGCTCAAATGAGAAATCCACTTCCAGTTTCTCTTCAAATTCACTACGCTGAGCATCGTTCATGATCTCAAAAATCAAACGATGCACGTCAGCATGAGTAAAAGCAGGCACTCCGAGCTTTCTTACTTCACCATCTATCCGTACCATAGGTGGAACACCTGCAGATAGGTGTAGATCCGAAGCGTTGTGCTTTACACTAAAATCCAGTAGCTCAGCGATATCCATTTAATTTCCTTAGTAAAGTCAGGCTATGAGTAGTATTCAACAAAACATTGAACAGATCACTTCACAAATTGAAAGTACACAACAAAAGTGTGGACGCGCTCGAGAGAGAGTGCAACTTTTAGCGGTCAGTAAGACCAAACCTGTCGAGGCGATTCTAGAAGCAGCGCGCGCTGGGCAACGTTTATTTGGTGAAAACTATGTGCAAGAGGGCGCGGATAAAGTTCAATACTTCAATACCTTGCACCCCGAACTGGATTTAGAATGGCACTTTATCGGCCCAATTCAGTCCAATAAATCGCGCATTGTGGCCGAGAACTTTGCTTGGGTGCATACGGTGGATCGAAGTAAAATTGCCCAGCGTTTAAATGATCAACGCCCAGCAGGCATGCCACCACTACAGGTCTTGATTCAAGTCAACACCAGCGGTGAAAGCTCGAAATCGGGCATTGGTGAACACGAAATAGTTGAGTTGGCAGAGTTGATATCCGCGCTACCCAACCTCACGTTAAGAGGACTGATGTCTATTCCTGAGAATGTCCCCGATTACGCTGCGCAACTTGCCGCATTTCAAAAACTGGCGAGCTTACAAGCGCAATTGTCTGAACGTTTTTCAGGGTTAGATACGCTCTCAATGGGCATGAGTGGTGACATGCAAGCGGCGATTGAAGCTGGTAGCACTATGGTGAGGATCGGCACCGCTATTTTTGGTGCGCGTGATTACGCTTAGCACTGGCTTATCTATCAACCACACAATAATCAATCAGCGACAAGCAATTAGAGGTCAGCAGATGCAGCAGAGAAACATCACTTTTATCGGTGCAGGCAATATGGCCAAAGCAATTATTGCAGGCTTAGTCGCCAGCGGTTATCCAGCTGATAGAATTACCGCGACCGCACCGTCAGAAACAAGACGCAAACCACTGGAAAGTGCTTATGGCATTCACACCACCAACGATAATCTTGCCGCAGCGCAGCAAGCCGATGTGGTGGTACTGGCGGTCAAACCGCAGTTGATGGCCAGTGTCTGTCAACCTTTGCAATCCATTGATTTTAGAAATAAGTTGGTGATCTCCATTGCAGCAGGTGTTTCTGCGGCGCGCCTTAATGGGATGCTGGCGACCGAACTGCAACTAGTACGCGCCATGCCCAATACACCTTCGCTGATCAATCGAGGCATGAGCGGTCTATTTGCCACTCCAAGCGTATCAGAGCAAGACAAACGCTTTACCGCACAATTGCTACAAGCCGTTGGTGAAGTGTGCTGGGTTGAAAACGAGTCCGCCATTAATGGCATCATCGCCGCCGCAGGCAGTGCGCCTGCCTACTTCTTTTTGTTTATGGAAGCGATGCAAAATGAAGCCATCGCTCAAGGCTTTGATAAAGAAACGGCCCGTTTGTTAGTACAACAAGCGGCGTTAGGCGCAGCCGAAATGGTGGTGGCAAACCCTGAGATTGAACTCTCGACATTGCGTGAACAAGTGACCTCCAAAGGCGGCACCACCGCCGAGGCGATTCGCACCTTTAACGAGCATCAATTTGCCAATATCGTTGCACAAGCGATGCAAGCGGCCGTAACTCGTGCACAAGAAATGGAAAAACTGTTTTAATCCTAGTGGCGTTTCACTAAGCTATAGCGCAAAAGCGCAAACGACACTCTACTCATATTAAGGGCTAGCTATGAATTCAATGAGTTTTTTGATCTCCACCCTGTTTGATCTGTACATCATGGTCGTAATTTTACGCATCTGGTTACAAGCAGCGCGTGCCGATTTCTATAACCCATTCTCCCAGTTTATCGTCAAAGCAACGCAACCTGTGGTTGGCCCACTGCGCCGAGCGATTCCATCCATTGGTAGCCTAGATTTGGCTACGGTTCTCTTTGCGTACGTGCTGTGCGTATTGAAATTTATTGCCTTAATGCTGGTGGCATCAGGTGGTGCAGTTAGTTTTAGCGTCTACTTTTTATTCTTAGGCTTACTCTCGTTAGTCAAAGCCGCTGGCGGTTTGCTGTTCTGGGTACTGTTGATCCGCGCTATTCTAAGTTGGGTTAGCCAAGGCCGCAGCCCGATTGAATACGTATTTCATCAATTAACAGAGCCGATGCTTGCGCCGATCCGCCGTATCCTACCAGCGATGGGTGGTTTTGATTTAAGTGTATTGGTGCTGTTTATTGTGCTGCAGTTTGCTAACTTCCTAATGGGCGATTTTATTGGCCCAGTATGGTATCAGTTGTAATGTCATCTGCTGTTTGGCAAGAGGGAGAGGATCTAATCCTCAAACTCTACATCCAACCCAAAGCAAGCCGCGATAGTATCGTCGGCTTGCATGGTGAGGAACTCAAAATTGCCATCACCGCACCGCCTGTTGATGGCAAAGCCAACGCGCATTTAACCAAATTCTTGGCCAAACAATTTAAAGTCGCCAAAGGTTTAATCGAGATAGAAAAAGGGGAATTGGGACGTCATAAACAAGTCCGAATTCATTCACCTCAAGTGATACCAGAGCCGATTGAAGCCATCTTGTGATGGCTTTTTATTTAGCCCACTCTGTTTTGTAAGGAGCACCACATGCGTAAATGGATGATAGCGTTTGTTATAGCCTTTATTTCGCTACCCACACTCGCCGAGCAGTTTCAAACCATCAAGAATGTTGAAGTTCACTACTCAGCTTTCAACTCAACATTTTTAACGCCACAAGTGGCGCGCAGTTATCAGTTAAAACGTAATGGTTACTCGGCTATTTTAAACATCAGCGTATTAGATAACTCGGCCTTAGCTAAACCAGCTATGGAAGCGACACTCAAAGGCAATGCGAAAAACCTAATCGGTCAGGTACGTGAACTTGAATTTAAACAATTCAAAGAGGGCAACGCGATTTATTACCTCGCTGAATTCCCCATTACCAATGAAGAGAATTTGAGTTTTGACATTGAGGTTGATGCGGGCTTAAAAGGTACCGGTAAGCTTAAATTTACCCAAAAATTCTACGTCGAAGAATAGAGAAACAGCACAATGAAAAAAATAGTATTAGCCACAGGAAACAAAGGCAAAGTGCGCGAAATGGCTGATCTGCTGGTTGATTTCGGTTTTGATGTGGTGGCGCAAACAGAATTAAACGTCCCAGAAGCCGAAGAGACTGGCACCACCTTTATTGAAAATGCGATCATCAAAGCACGACATGCTGCCAAAATCACTGGCTTACCTGCGATTGCCGATGACTCCGGCTTAGAAGTGGATTATCTGCAAGGTGCTCCGGGAATTTACTCGGCGCGCTACGCTGGTGAAAATGCCAGTGACCAACAAAACCTAGAAAAATTATTAGCGGCAATGGAAGGCGTACCAGACGAACAACGCACCGCTCGTTTTCATTGCGTGCTGGTTTTCATGCGTCACGAAAATGACCCAACACCATTGGTCTGCCATGGTACGTGGCAAGGTCGCATCTTGCACCAAGCTCACGGCTGTAACGGTTTTGGTTATGATCCGATCTTCTTTGTCCCTGAAGATAACTGCGCTTCAGCTGAACTGCTACCTGCACGTAAAAAGCAGCTTTCACATCGTGGCAAAGCGCTAAAAATGCTATTTAAAACCTTAAGCGAGCAAAATTCATAATGTTGCAACCACCCGCGCTGAGTTTGTACGTGCACATCCCGTGGTGTGTACAAAAATGCCCCTATTGTGATTTTAACTCTCACGCGCTAAAGCACGATATTCCTGAACGTGAATACATTGATGCGCTATTGGAGGATCTCGATACCGATATCGCCAAATACCGCCTTGTAGACCATCCTCGCCCATTGCATTCCATTTTTATTGGCGGTGGTACACCGAGTCTTTTTTCTGCTGAAGGTATTGCTCGCCTGCTGCAAGGCATTGAAGCGCGTATTGCGTTTAAGCCTGGGATTGAAATCACCATGGAAGCTAACCCGGGCACGGTAGAGGCTGACCGTTTTGTTGGATATCGACAAGCAGGGGTGACGCGCATCTCGATTGGTGTACAAAGTTTTGAGCCACAAAAACTGGCACGTTTAGGGCGAATTCATGGTCAGCAAGAAGCGGTTAATGCCGCTCAATTAGCTCATCAAATTGGCTTAAACAGCTTCAACTTAGATTTGATGCATGGCTTACCCGATCAAAACTGTGAACAAGCGCTGGCCGATTTAGACAAAGCGATTGCACTAAACCCACCTCATCTTTCTTGGTATCAACTGACCATTGAACCTAATACGGTTTTCTACTTTAAACCGCCTACTTTGCCAGATGATGACGCACTGTGGGATATTTTTGAGCTGGGTCACCAAAAATTGGCCGCCGCTGGGTACGTGCAGTATGAAATTTCTGGCTATAGCAAACCCGGCTATCAATGCCAACACAACTTAAATTACTGGCGCTTTGGTGATTATCTAGGGATTGGTTGTGGCGCGCATGGCAAGCTCAGCTTTAACGACGGGCGTATTGTACGCACCACTAAGGTGAAGCATCCGCGTGGCTATCTCAATTTACTCAAACCTTACTTGGATGACGAATTTGAAGTCGCCGCTGCGGATCGCCCTTTTGAATTCTTCATGAACCGCTTTCGCTTGATGGAACCTTGCCCGAAACAAGACTTTGTTGAAACAACTGGATTAAGTTTAAGCGTGATTCAACCAACGATAGATTGGGCACTAGCCGAACACTATTTAACGCAAACCGAAAGTCACTGGCAAATCACAGAAAAAGGAAAACTGTTTCTTAATGACTTGCTCGAAGCCTTTATGGCTGACGACTAAAAAGATAAACCCAACAGAGATTGGCTAACTTAATCGGTAGCCAATCTTTTGCCAAAAAGACGGGCTGTCGGAAAATATTGAACTTAAAAGATAGAGCGACCAATACGCTCAGCCAAGAGTTCTAACATCTTAGTGCCCGCTAAAGAATTACCTGACGCATCAAGCTCTGGCGACCAAACCGCAATCGTCATCTCCCCAGGAACAACAGCAATAATACCGCCACCTACGCCCGATTTACCCGGCATGCCAACACGATAAGCGAACTCTCCTGCGCCATCATACAAACCGCAAGTCGCCAATAAGGCATTGATCTGCTTACTTTGTGTCGGCGTTACTATCGCTTCCTTGGTATGCACGGACACCCCTTTATTCGCCAGATAACTGAAGGTTTTCGCTAATTGAACACAGCTCATTTTAAGTGAACAAGCGTGAAAATAGTTGTGCAGGACCGGGATAACGTCATTATCGAAATTACCAAACGATCGCATCAGATAGGCGATGGCAGCATTGCGATCGCTGTGCATCATTTCTGAAGCCGCTACCACTTTGTCGTATACGATGCCCTCTTCACCGGACAACTGACGTACAAACTCCAGTAAGCGCTGCCGAGGGGCTGATAAACGGCTATGCAGCATATCCGCCACCACAATAGCTCCAGCATTGATAAAAGGGTTACGCGGAATGCCCTGCTCCATTTCAAGCTGGATCATCGAATTAAACGCTTGGCCTGAAGGCTCTTTTCCGACACGAAGCCATAGCTCTTCTGGTTTATAAAGCATCATAGCGAGCGTTAAGCTCAAAGCTTTAGAGATGGATTGAATTGAGAATCCTTCCGTGGCATCTCCAGCCGAAATCACTTCACCTTGATTGGTGTAAACCGCGATCGCCAGCTTGTTATTCGGTACTTTGGCTAAAGCAGGAATGTAATCGGCGACTTTTCCTTTGCCGATCAGTGGGCGAACCTCACACAAAATATCAGCAAGTAGATTGGGTGTTAGCTTCATGGGTGACTTTACCTCGGGTGAGAAATGTTTTTCTCTATTTTTATAATGATTTTCGTAGGGCGCTAAGGCCGAAAAAGCCAACATTACAACAATGTTGGCTTTTCTTTAATCGCTAATTTTGTTGCAGCAACAAAAGTGAGTCGTTACGCGGTGCGTTTATATTTGATATCCCACACACCATGACCTAAACGGTGACCACGCGCTTCAAATTTAGTCAAAGGACGCTCTTCTGGACGAGGAATATAGTCACCTTCTGCGGCAATATTGGCAAAGCCCGGCGCTTGATTCATCACTTCAATCATATGCTCAGCGTAGTTTTCCCAATCGGTCGCCATATGAAAGATGCCCTCTTCCATTTTTAGTTTTTGACGCACCATTTCCGCAAATTCTAACTGCACAATGCGGCGCTTATGGTGACGTTTTTTGTGCCAAGGATCAGGGAAGAACAGTTGCAGTGTATGCAGGCTACCATCAGGGATCATGTGTTCAAATACTTCCACTGCATCATGGCACATCACGCGTAAATTAGTCACGCCAGCATCACGAGCGGCTGACAAACAGGCGCCAACACCTGGGCTATGCACTTCAATACCAAAGAAGTTTTTTTGCGGTGCATTTTTAGCCATTTCAACTAATGAAGCGCCCATACCAAAACCGATTTCTAAAACCACCGGGTTATCGTTACCAAAAACCGCCGCCCAATCGAGCAATTGTGGCTGGAAATCAATACCCATTGTTGGCCAACATTCATTCATTGCCGCTTCTTGGCCTTTAGTTAATCGACCCTCACGACGAACGAAACTACGGATTCGACGCAGTATTTTGCCTTCTTCGGTATATTCGTTGGTGGTTACTTCACTCATTGATCTTGCCTGCACATTGATTAATCAAAGCGGGGATTATCCAAAGAATTATTCTCGGTGCAAGTGTTATCGAAATAAACTTGTTGGATAAATCCACACAATTTGTCCGTTTTACAACGTCACATTTATGTGGTGCAATTTTGCTCCACTAAAACTATAAACCAAAGAGCCTGTCGTGACACCTTTCGCTAACGCCATTTTAAAATGGTATGACGCCTATGGGCGCAAACATTTGCCGTGGCAACAAAACAAAACGGCCTACAGCGTTTGGCTGTCGGAAATTATGCTCCAACAAACTCAAGTCGCAACGGTAATCCCTTATTTCGAACGCTTCATGCAACGTTTTCCAACCGTGATTGATT
Source organism: Vibrio sp. V03_P4A6T147 (assembly GCF_002241085.1). Taxonomy (NCBI): domain Bacteria; kingdom Pseudomonadati; phylum Pseudomonadota; class Gammaproteobacteria; order Vibrionales; family Vibrionaceae; genus Vibrio; species Vibrio sp. V03_P4A6T147. The sequence continues at coordinate 2,340 of NZ_NDIO01000292.1, read as the reverse complement.
TGGCCAATGCAGAACAAGACGAGGTACTGCACCTATGGACCGGCCTTGGTTATTACGCACGTGCACGCAATCTACACAAAGCAGCCAAAATAGTGGCCAGCGAATATGGCGGTGAGTTTCCCCTTGATATCGAACAGATGAATGCTCTACCGGGTATTGGCCGATCAACCGCTGCGGCGGTGCTTTCTTCGGTTTATAAGCAGCCGCACGCCATTTTAGATGGTAACGTAAAGCGTACTTTAGCCCGCTGCTTTGCTGTCGAAGGCTGGCCGGGGCAAAAAAAGGTTGAAACTCAGTTGTGGCAACATGCCGAACAAAATACGCCAGCGCAAGATGTTGATAAATATAACCAAGCCATGATGGATATGGGGGCGATGGTCTGCACACGCAGCAAACCGAAATGCACGCTCTGCCCAGTTGAATCTTTTTGCATCGCCAATAAACAAAATAACCCTCTCGATTATCCGGGCAAAAAACCAAAAACAGACAAACCAACCAAACAAACTTGGTTTGTGATGCTGCACCATAACCATCAAGTATGGTTAGAACAGCGCCCTCAAAGTGGAATTTGGGGTGGATTATTTTGCTTCCCTGAAAACCCCAATAGCGCCATCGAAGATCAACTTGATCACAGAGCCATCAAAGAGAGCGCTATCCGCTCTATTCGCCCACTCATCGCTTTTCGCCACACGTTTAGCCATTATCATTTAGAGATCACACCGATCTTGGTGGAGTTATCTCAACAACCGAACATCATCATGGAAGCAAGCAAAGGTCTTTGGTATAACTTAGCCCAACCGGAACAAATCGGCTTAGCCGCTCCTGTAAAACAGTTGCTAGAAAGCCTTCCATTTGAAATTAACCCTTAAAACACCGAAGAGGAAGTGACCATGAGCCGCACTGTATTTTGTGCTCGACTAAATAAAGAAGCCGACGGTTTGGATTTTCAACTGTACCCAGGTGAATTGGGTAAACGTATTTTTGACAACATCTCAAAAGAGGCTTGGGCACAATGGCAGCATAAGCAAACCATGCTGATCAACGAGAAAAAACTCAATATGATGGACCCTGAACATCGTAAATTGCTGGAAACCGAAATGACCAACTTCCTATTTGAAGGAAAAGAGGTCCATATCGAAGGCTACACGCCACCAAGCAAATAAGAGATACCTTATTTATTTCGAGGATAATCAATGACATCATGGTAAACGCTCTGATGTCATTTTTGTATTGGGAAGATAATGAGAAAGCTGACTTACTTTTTTATTGCAATGCTACTGGCCGGTTGTAGCCGAGAATTAGTTGAACGCATATACAGCGTCGACTATGAGCCGACCAACCGTTTTGCCAAAAACTTAGCGCAATTACCCGGGCAATTTGTCAAAGATACCGCCGCCTTAGATGCACTGATCAGCAGTTTTTCTGGCAACATTGAGAAACGCTGGGGCAGTAAAGAGATCAAAGTCGCCGGTAAAAGCAACTATGTAAAATACATCGATAATTACCTGAGTCGTTCCGAAGTCAATTTCTCCACGGGAACCATTATTATCGAAACAGTTTCCCCAACTGACCCCAAAAAACATCTGCGCAATGCCATTATTACCACCTTGCTCACGCCTGATGATCCCGCACACGTTGACCTTTTCTCTTCACAAAATATCGAATTGAATGGTCAGCCATTTTTGTACAACCAAGTGCTTGATCAAGATAAACAACCGATCCAGTGGGGTTGGCGCGCGAATCGATTTGCTGATTATCTTATTGAAAATAAATTAAAAGTTAAGAACGTTGATTTCAAAAAAGCCTACTATGTGGAAATTCCTATGGTAGCGGATCATGCCTCTAAACGAGGTTATAAATACGCCGACATCGTGCACCGAGCCTCGAAAAAATATAACATTCCCGAAGATCTGATCTACGCGATCATAAAAACTGAAAGTAGCTTTAACCCCTACGCCGTCAGTTGGGCCAATGCGTATGGCCTGATGCAAGTGGTTCCTAAAACCGCAGGTCGAGATGTTTTTAAACTGGTCAAAAATAAATCTGGTGAGCCCAGTCCTGAATATCTGTTTGATCCCGAAAAAAATATTGATACGGGAACGGCCTATTTTTATATTCTGAAAAACCGCTACCTCAAAGAGGTCAGCCATCCAACGTCACTCGAATACAGTATGATTTCGGCCTACAACGGCGGCACAGGAGGAGTACTGAATACCTTTAGCAAAGATAGGAAACGAGCGATGAGGGACTTAAATTCACTGCAACCCAATCAAGTCTATTGGGCGCTGACCCAAAAACACCCTAAAGCTGAATCGAGAAGGTACTTAGAAAAAGTAACAA